>NZ_JACARN010000083.1:0-34669 GCF_013386605.1 Pseudomonas sp. IPO3749
TTAGCCGCCCCGCGCCATGGATGGCGCGTGGCGGCGGCCCCCCAAATCACTGTCGGATTACGGGCACACCGAGCCTAGGCGAGGTGCCGAGTGTTGGGGCAAGAGCCCTTTGGTTACTTTGGGCTGGGCCGGCATTCCGGCTTTTCCAAAGTGACCCGCCGTAAGGGCGGAACCAATACCCGCCATCCCCCAAATAACGGATATGTACTCCGTCCGATCCAACATCCAGGTCGGCTGTCAGGCCGCCTTCGCAGGCAAGCCAGCTCCCACACTATCCGCATTACCAACCTTAGATTCTGCGGCGACGGTTCAGCTGAGGAATGGCCGCCTGAGGAACCTCCACCCGCTCCACCTGCGTCGCCGTCTGCGCCGCCAATTGCGCCAACGTCGGATGACTGAACAGCGTCCGCGCATCCACCTCCAACCCCGCCTTGCGCATCCGCGCCACCAGGTTCACCGCCAGCAACGAATGTCCACCCAATTCAAAGAAATGGTCATGCCGTCCCACCCGCTCAAGCTTCAACACCTCGGCCCAAATCCCGGCCATCAAGGTCTCCACTTCCCCCAGCGGCGCTTCATAAGCCCGACTCACCACCGACTCCAACCCCGGCTCCGGCAACGCCTTGCGGTCAAGTTTGCCCGCAGGATTGAGCGGTAACTCATCCAACTGCACAAACGCCGCCGGCACCATGTACTCCGGCAACTGCTCCAGCACATGCGCGCGCAGGGCTTCCAGGCTCGGCGCCTGCCCACGCACAGTGAAATAGGCGACCAACCGCTCATCCCGAATCAACACCGCCACTTCCCGCAACGCCTGATGCGCCATCAGCCGTGATTCAATTTCCCCCAGCTCCAAGCGCACGCCGCGCAGTTTGACCTGGAAGTCATTACGCCCCAGGAATTCAAGGTTACCGTCCGGTAGATAACGCACCAGGTCACCCGTGCGATACAGCCGGTCGCCGTCAACAAACGGGCTGTCGATAAACCGTTCGGCGGTCATCTGCTCCAGCCCCAGGTAACCACGGGCCACGCCGACCCCGCCGATATGCAATTGGCCACTGACCCCCATGGGCGTCGGCCTGTCATGTTCGTCCAGCACATACAGACGCGTGTTGTTGATCGCCCGGCCAATCGGCAATTGCAGCGCAGGCACCGGCGCGCCGGGTTCCAGGGTCCAGGCGCTGCTGTCCACCGTGGCTTCGGTAGGCCCGTAGACATTATGCAGGCGCACCTTGGGCAAGCGCGCCTGCACGCCACGGGCCAGGGCTTCAGTGAGTTCGCCGCCGCCACACAGCACGTCGGTCAGGCTGGTGCACAGGGCAGACTCTTCCAGTTCAAGAAACTGCTGGAGCATGGCCGGCACGAACTTGATCACGCTGATCTGCTGTTCGCGAATCACCTGCGCCAGGTAGGCAGGCTCACGATGCCCATCAGGCCGGGCGAGCACCAACCGCATGCCGTTGGTGAGCGGCCAGAACAGCTCCCACACCGAGCCGTCGAAGCTGAAGGGCGCCCGTTGCAACAGGGCGCCGCCCTCGGCGTTGGGGCACAACTGCGAGCCCCAGTGCATCAGGTTACCGAGGCCCCGATGCTCGATCATCACGCCTTTGGGCGTGCCGGTGGAGCCCGAGGTGTACATCACGTAGGCCAGGTTGGCGACGCTCAAGCCCGGCACCAACGGATTGCCGATGGGTGCCTGGCTCCAGGCGCAGTGGTCGAAGTCGATCACCGGGATCGACACATCACCCGGCAAGTCGCGGGTTGCCGCGTGCACCAGCAGTGCAACCGGTTGGCTGTCGTGGAGCATGTAGGCCAGGCGCTCGCGCGGGTAGCCTGGGTCCAGCGGCACATAGGCGCCGCCGGCCTTGAGGATCGCCAGCAAGCCCACCACCAAGTCCAACCCGCGCTCGACACACAGCGCCACGCGGGAATCCGGTTGCACCCCGCGTTCGCGCAGGTGGAAGGCCAGTTGATTGGCGCGTTCGTTGAGCTCGCGGTAGGTCAGGTGCAACTCGCCGGCCTGCACCGCCACCGCATGGGGAATGTGCCGCGCGTGGGCTTCGAACAGGGCCTGCACGGTGAGGGTTTCGGGGTATGCGGTTTGCGTGGCGTTGAAGTCCACCAGCAAGGTGTTCAACTCGCTGGCGGGCAGAACCTGAACTTCACGCAGTGGCGTTTGCGGTGCCTGCTCCAGCGTGTCCGCCAGGTTGACCATCACGGTTTCCAGATAATCTAACAAACGCCCGGCGCCGACCTGGCGCGGGGCCTTGGCCTTGATCCGAAAGCCGCTGGCGATGTCGTCCACGGTCAGCATCAGCGGGTAGCTGAGGATGTCTTCACTGCTGAGCAAGGCGATGCCCGGCACCAACGTAAGGTCGCGTTCGGCATCGGTGTGGCGGTAGTTGAGCAGGCTGTTGAAAAGTGGCGATGCACTGCTGCAACGCTGGGCCAACGCCAGCGAGGCCTGCTCATGGGCGAGCAACGCGCTGAGCTGGGCGTGGGTATCGCGCAGGGCATCAGCGACGTTTTTCCCGGCCAGGCGCACCCGCAGCGGCAGCGTGTTGATGAACATGCCCAGGGCCCGGTCAGCGCCCTCGCCCGCTTGCAAACGGCCGAGCAACACGGTGCCGAATACCACGTCATCGCGCCCCGCCACGCGGCTGAGCACCTGGGCCCAGGCCAAGTGGAACAGGCTCGCGGCACTCACGCCCAACCCACGTGCCTGGGCACGCAGGCGCTGATTGAGGCGGTCGTTCAGCACGCGTTCGGCTTCATCCGTGTGCGCCCGGTCCGCCTGGCGTTCCTGTAGCCCGAAGGCCAGCGTCGGCTCGTCGACATCGCCCAGTTGCTCGCGAAAGAACGCCTCATGCCCAGCCTGCCGTGCCGGCGAACGGGCTTGCGTCACCACAGTGCGATACGGCACCGGCACCGGCAGTTGCGCCTGCTGGCCGAGCAAATGGGCGCGGAGTTCCTGCATCAGGATCGTGGTGGACGTAGCGTCGTTGACCAGGTGATGAAAGCGCAGGCGTGCAACCCAGCGCGGGTGCTGCGGTTCTTCGGCATAGTCCAGGGCCATCAGCGGGGCCTGGCGCAGATCCAGCGGTTCACACGCCTCGCGCAAGGGTTCAACGCGTAACAGCGCTTCGCGCCACACCACTTGCATCGGCTGCTCAAGCGCATCCCACACCAGGCTGGTGCGCAAGATGTCGTGGCGATTGATCACCTGTTGCAGGGCCAGGGCAAACGCGTCCAACTGCTCACGCCGGGCAAAACTGAACAACGCTTGTTGCTGGTACGGATCGCGCTCGTCGGTGATGTGGTGGTAGAGCAAGCCTTCCTGCAACGGCGCCAGTGGGTAGACGTCCTGCACGTTGGCCGCGCCGCCGGGAATGCTCGCGACAATGCGCGCCAGGTTCTCAGGATCCAGTGCGGCCAGCTCAGGCGCGTCCATCTCGCCGTACTCACTGGCCGCCGCCAAGGCCGCCAGGGTAGGCTGGCCGAACAGCACCTGCACATCGGCGCGCAGCCCGACCTGGCGCATGCGTTGCACCAATTGCACGGCCAGCAACGAATGCCCGCCAAGTTCGAAAAAGTGGTCGTGACGCCCGATCTGTTGCACCTGCAACAGCTCGACCCAGAGTTGCGCCAATAGGGATTCCACCCCCGCGTGCGGGGCTTCGTACAGGCGCGTGACAAAGGCGTCCTGGGTCGGCGCGGGCAATGCCTTGCGGTCGAGCTTGCCGTTGGCCGTCAGGGGCAGCGCGTCCAGTTGCGTGTAGGCGACGGGCAGCATGTAGTCGGGCAGCGAGGCCTGCAGGTGGGTACGCAAGGCTTCGATCTGCAGCGCTTCGCGGGGGACAAACCAGGCGAGCAATTGCCCATCGCGTGACTGCACTACCGCGTCTTGCACATGCGGATGGGTGGCAAGTGCGGATTCGATTTCGCCCAGTTCGATGCGCATGCCACGGATTTTCACCTGGTCGTCATTGCGCCCCAGGTATTCCAGGCTGCCCTCCGGCAACCAGCGCGCGAGGTCGCCGGTGCGGTACATGCGGCCTTCGATAAATGGGTCGTCGAGGAAACGTTCGGCGCTCAGCTCGGGGCGATTGAGGTAGCCCCGTGCGACGCCTTTGCCGCCGACGTACAACTCCCCTGCTACGCCGATGGGCACCGGGCGTTGCTGTTCATCCAGCAAATACACCGTCGCATTGGCGATGGGCGCGCCGATGTGCAAGAGCTGGCCCACTTCCATGCAGCCGGAGGTGGCGACCACCGTGGCTTCGGTGGGGCCGTAGTTGTTGATCACCGCAAAGGACTGCGCCTGGGTAAAGGACCGCAGCCGGTCGCCGCCGATCAGCAGGGTGCGCAGGGTCGGGTGTTGCAGGCTTTGGCTGAAGGCGTACTCGGCCACGGGCGTTGGCAGGAAACACACCTGCAGCGGCTGCGCCTGCCACCAACGGAGCAGCGCGTCGATATCTTCGGCACCGTCATGCGCCGGCGGCAGGTGCACGGTGGCGCCCACACACAACGCAGGCCAGATTTCCCAGGCCATCGCGTCAAACCCGAAACCGGCGACGCTGGCGGTGTGGCTGCCGGCTTGCAGGTCGAAGGCCTGGCAATGCCAGTCCACCAGGTTCGCGACGGTGTGATGCTCGACCATCACGCCCTTGGGCAGGCCGGTGGAGCCGGAGGTGTAGATCACATAGGCAAGATTGGAAGGGCTGACCGCTACGCGGGGGTTGGTGCCCAGGTGGAAGGTCGGGCGATCCAGCTGGATCACCGGCACCTCCAGCGCAGGCAAACGCGACAGCAGATCGTGCTGGGTGAGCACCACCACCGGGTCGCTGTCTTGCAGCAAATAGTTCAGGCGCTCGGCCGGATGGGCCGGGTCGACCGGCACGTAGCAGGCGCCGGATTTCAGGATCGCCAGCAACCCCACCAGCGTCTCCAACCCGCGCCGCGCCAGGATCACCACGCGATCGTCCGGCTGTACACCACGCTCCAGCAGTTGATGGGCCAGGGCATTGGCCTGCTGGTTGAGTTGGGCGTAACTCAGTTGCCGACCTTGGTGCACTGCCGCCACGGCGTCCGGCGTACGGGCGGCCTGGGCTTCGATGCGGCCGTGCAGGGTTTGCAGCGGTGCGTTGGGCTGGGCGGTGGCGTTCCACTGTTGCAGCTGCGCCTGTTCGGCGGGCGTCACCAGGGAAAAGTCACTGATCTTCAGCGCGACGTCTTCCAAGCCTTGCTCCAGCAGCCAGGTGAAGCGCTGCGCCAGGGCGAGTACGTCGTAGTGCTGGAAGTACGCTTCGTTGTAGACGCAATGCAGGCACGCGGTGTCCTGGTAACGGTTGCTGCGCAGGTGGATCGCCAGCGGCAACGGCTCATGGTGGTTGGACACCTTGACCGCGCGGGCCTCGGTGGTGCCGTAGCGCAGTTCGTGGTCGTCCTGCTCGAAGGACACCGACAGGTCGAACAACTGACCGCGATCGGTGCGGCGCAAGCCCAGCTCACGGTTCATCTCGCTCAGGGGGAAACGCTGGTGGCGGAAGTCCTGCTTGAGCTGGTCACGAACCCCACGCACCACGGCGCTGAACGGCAACTGCTCATCGAACTGCAAACGGACCGCGCTGACCTGGGTGAATAGCCCGACGGTGGATCGAAAACGCGCATTGGAACGGTTGAGAATCGGCAGCCCCACCACCCACTCCGGACGCTGGGCGGTGCGGGTGAAATACACATACATCGCCGCCAGCAGTACATGAAATGCCGAGGCCTGGTAACGGTTGGCCACTTGTTCCATGCGGTTGAGCAGCGCCACCGGAAACGCTTGGGCCAGGGTATTGCTGGACGCCTTGGCGGTATGCCGGGGCGTCAGTAAGGGCTCCGGCAGCACGCGGTATTTGCCCAGCCAATACCCACGGTCGCGGGCATAGCGGGCCGAGGCGTGGTAGCGCTCATCCGCGTCGATGAAGTCGAGATACGACGGCGCCAACGGCTCCGGCTGCCGGCCTTGTTGCAGGTCGGTGTACAGCCGGGCCAGGGATTGCAGCATCTGGCCAAACCCCCAGCCATCGAGGATCAGGTGATGGGCCTGGGTGCCAAGGCGGTAGTGATCGTCGTCGAGCTTGACCAGGAAGAAGCGAAACAGCGGCGCGCCCTGCAGGGTGAATGGCAGGGCCATTTGCGCCTGCATCAACGCCTGGCTGGCGGCCTGTGGATCAGCCTCGCCGGCAACGTCATGCAGGGCCAGGTCGACGGGCAACGTAGCGGCGAAGGTCTGCCGAGGCAAACCGTTGGCGTCGGTGTGCAGTTGCGTGCGCAACGCATCGTGCTTGAGCACCAGCAACTCGATGGCGCGCTGCATCAGGTCTTGCGCAATGGAACCGGCAAAATCCACATAGCCGCCGATGTTGTACAGCGGCGAATCGCCTACGCGCAGTTGATCGAGCCAGATGTCCTGTTGGGCGGCGGTAAGGGGGAAGCTGGAGGAATGCTTCATAAGATCCTTCTCATGGGGTTCAGGCACTGGCCGCGCAGGGAGGCCCATTACGACGAATAGGCCGGATTGGAGCATGAGGGATCGGGGCTGTCTGACACCCTAAACCCGGACATCCAAATGGATGGAACAGGCTTGGCTGAGGGTTCATTGCTGAAACGATTAAAGCTGTGTAGGAAATTGGCTATCCCTGACCGCTGCCAGCTCTCATCTATTTTTTTAAAAATGAATTATTTTTGTTATTTATCAAATAGTTAATTAACTCTAAAAACCTCTGATGGTTTTTTTCGGCCGGAATTGCCTCTCAGAAACGTCGAATTAATGACGTGGTTTTTATGGCAGGTTGTGTCCCTCGTTTCCGCTACATACGTAGGACGAATCCCCTGGCTAAATACAATCTCGACTACCGACTCTGGTGTGTGAGCAACGGATCGCCCCCGCAGAGGCCCAGAGAGTCTGTTGACGGTTTTCGACATCAAGGATGAGATGGCTATGAGTTTGACCAGCAGTATTGCCAACGCGCAGAGCCCGAATTTCTATGCCGAAATGGGCGAGTTGATTGCCAACAGTGGCCACGCGGATTTCGCCGCACACATGCTGCACCTGGTGGACAAGTGGGTGCCGATCCACCTGGTGGACCTCAGCGAATGGACCCTCGACGAGCTGCGCGACCGTGTGCTCGATATCAAGCTGCTCGGCAGCGCCGGCCAGACCCAGGACCTGCCGCCCCTGGCCCTGAACTCGATGGACGACCACCCGTTGCTGCGGGAAATGCTCGGCATGCAGGACCCGCTGCTGATCCAGCTAAAGGCCAAGGCCAAGAGCGCGTTTCCGCGCGGCACCTCGCACCAGTGCAACCTGGTGTCGCGCCAGGGCAACCGGCGCTGTGTGATTTCGTTTTATCGCCCGCCCAACCATCGTGGGTTTTCCCTGGCCGAGTTGTCGTTTCTCAAGTGCCTGTCGGACACCCTGCTGCCATTGATCGAGTGTCATGCCCAGAGCCTGCGCCAGGCGCCCCACCCCGAGGCCGAACCGGCCCACACTTTGCTGGAGCAATCCCAATTGCAGCGTGAGTTCTACAAGCGCCTGTCCCTCGGTGAAATCACCCTGTCGGCCCGCGAACAAGAGGTGTGCCTGGGCCTGCTGACCGGTGGCACCGTGCCGCAGATGGCGGAAAAACTCAGCGTGAAGAACAGCTCCATCGAAACCTACCTCAAGCGCGCCGCCGCGAAGTTGGGCGTGAGTGGCCGACATGGCCTGGCCAAATGGATGGTTGGCGCCTGATGAATAAATTGAGCGCATTCGCACTGGCAGGGCTGCTCGGCGGCTGCTCGCTGATCCCCGATTATCACCGGCCGGAGGCGCCCGTGCCGGCGCAGTATCCCCAGCAAGGGGTGTACGCGCTGGCGCAATCCGGCACGTCGGACTGGCAGCAGTTGTTTCATGACCCGGCGTTGCAACAGTTGATTGGCGAGGCGTTGGTCAACAACCGCGACCTGCGGGTGGCGGCGCTGAACGTCGAGGCGTTCCAGGCGCAGTACCGCATCCAGCGGGCGGATCTGTTCCCGGCCGTCTCTGCCACCGGGGCCGGCCAACGCCGGCGTTTGCCGGGGGATGTGACCGGCACCGGCAAGCCGGCCATTACGTCGAGCTATTCCGCGACCCTGGGCATCAGTGCCTATGAACTGGATTTATTCGGCCGCATCCGCAGCCTCAGCGAACAGGCGATGCTCACCTACCTCGGCACCGAAGAGGCCCGGCGCAGCGCGCAGTTGAGCCTGGTGGCCAACGTCGCCAATGCCTACCTGACCTGGCGCGCCGACCAGGAACTGCTGGCCCTGGCCCGCCAAACCCTGGTGGCCAACGAACACAGCCTGCGCCTCACCCGCGGCAGCAAAACCGCCGGCAAGGCCTCGGCACTGGACGTGGTGCAAGCCAGTACCAGCGTCGAAAGCACCCGCGCCAGCGTGGCGCGTTATGAGCGCCAGGTCGCCCAGGACCTCAACAGCCTGGCCCTATTGGTGGGTGGCCCGGTGGATGAACACTTGCCGTCGCGCCCACTGGCGGATGACTGGGTTGCGCGGGTGCCGGCCGGCCTGCCTTCGGACCTGCTGCAACGCCGCCCGGATATCCTCCAGGCCGAATACCAACTGCGCGCCGCCAATGCCAATATCGGCGCCGCACGCGCGGCGTTTTTCCCTTCCGTGAGCCTCACTGCCAACGCCGGCAGCGCCAGTACGGAACTGTCGGGGCTGTTCAAGGGCGGCTCCGGCAGTTGGACGTTCCAGCCGCAGATCAACCTGCCGATCTTCAACGCCGGCAGCCTGCGCGCCAGCCTCGACTACGCCAAGCTGCAAAAGGAGATCACGGTGGCGCAGTACGAAAAATCCATCCAGACCGCCTTCCAGGAAGTCGCCGATGGTCTCGCGGCGCGGCAGACCTATACCGACCAACTGGAGGCGCAAAGAGATTTCGTCGCCGCCAACCAGCAGTATTACAACCTGGCCGAACACCGCTACCGCAGCGGCGTGGACAGCAACCTCACCTTCCTGGATGCGCAACGTGCGCTGTTCAGCTCGCAGCAGGCGTTGATCATCGACCGCCTGGCGCAGTTGGTGGCCGAGGTGAAGTTGTACACCGCGCTGGGCGGCGCGTGGGGAGAAGCCCTTGCGGACGCGGGCGGGGTTGTCGCGTTTAACCCTGAGGAATCACCGCCTCCGCCTCGATCTCGATCAACCACTCCGGCAATGACAACCCGCTGACGATAATCCACGAAGACGGCGGCGGGTTGTGCGGGAAGCGCTGGCGCAGCGCCTGCGCGATGGGTTCCTGCTGGTCGCGGGCGGACTCGGCGATGTACAGCCGCAGCATGATCACATGGGACAGATCCCCACCGACTTCGGCCAGCACCTTGTGGATATTGTCCAGCGCAGTGGCAGTCTGCTCGGCCATGCCTGGGCCGACCGTGCGCTCGTCCGCATCCACCCCCACCTGGCCGGACAGCATGATGCGCCGACCCTGTGGCACCTCAAGGGCCTGGCTGAAGCCGTATTGCAGGGAGTTGAATACCGTCGTGGGATTGATGACCTGTCGTTGCATGACGCTTCCTTGTTGTCGGTAGGAAAACAAGGCTAACCCAACGGCATCATTCAATCTGGCGGTTCAACATCCCGCAACATATCGAGGTCAGGGTTTGCTCTGTGTCACCCGCCACACTTTGTTCCCCACATCATCCGCCACCAGCAGCGCGCCCTGCTCGTCCAAGGTCACACCCACCGGCCGACCTTGCGCTTCGCCTTCTGCATTGAGAAAACCGGTGAGGAAGTCGACCGGGGTACCCGACGGTTTGCCGTCCTTGAACGGGATAAACACCACCTTGTAGCCCGCTTGCGGGTTGCGGTTCCAAGAGCCGTGTTCACCGACAAACACCCCATCGGCAAAGGCGGCCGGCATGCCGCGCGCATCGGAAAAGGTCAGGCCCAGCGGTGCGACGTGAGTACCCAGGGCGTAGTCCGGCGCGATAGCCTGGGCCACCTTGTCCGGGCGTGGCGGTTGGACGCGCACATCGACATGGCTGCCGTAGTAGCTCCATGGCCAGCCGTAGAACGCGCCGTCCTGCACCGAGGTGAGGTAATCGGGCACCAGGTCGCTGCCGATTTCGTCGCGTTCGTTGACCACCGTCCACAGTTGGGTAGAACCCGGTTTCCACGCCAGGCCGTTGGGGTTGCGCAAGCCGCTGGCGAACAGGCGCTTCTCACCGCTGGCCACGTCCAGTTCCCAGATCGCCGCACGCCCCTCCTCTGCGTCGAGGCCGTTTTCGCCGACATTGCTGTTGGACCCCACCGTCACATACAGCCGGGTCCCTTCAGGGTTGGCCAGCAGGTTTTTGGTCCAGTGGTGGTTGATGCCGGCCGGCAGGTCGGTGACCTTGACCGGAGTAGCATTGATGTGGGTCTGGCCTGGGGTGTAAGGCACCTTGACCACCGCGTCGGCATTGGCGATATACAAATCATTGCCCACCAGCGCCATGCCGAACGGCGACATCAAGCCGCTCAGGAACTCGGTCCGCACTTCGGCATGCCCATCGTGATCGGCATCGCGCAGCAAGGTGATGCGATTGGCGCTCGGTGTATCCGCGCCGACACGCCCCATCACCACACCCATCGCCGTGCGCTTTGCCCAGGCGATCACACCCGTGCCGCCGTCGGTGGCGCCTTCGGGCATGGGTGGGTGATTACTTTCAGCGACCAACACATCACCGTTGGGCAAGGTGTAGACCCAGCGCGGGTGATCGAGATTTTCGGCCAGGGCTGTGACGGTGAAACCCTGCGGCGCAGTGGGTTGCACGCCATCGGGCCAGCCCACGGCCTTGGAGACCTTGAGCGTGGGAATCAAGGAAGTACTGGGTTCGGGCAGTTGCGGCGCAGGCCCGACTCCGGCTTGGAACGGTAATTTGGACGCTTCGCCACAGGCGCTGAGAACAGTCGCGGTGGCAATCAGGAGCGCAAGGCGGCTCGGTACATTCATGGTGCAAACCTCGGGGCAGAAACCTGAGGGAGTATTGCCCTATAACGCGCGGGTAGCCACCGGCCGTGGCGCAATTGAATGTTAACCGTGGGGCACGAATGGCATCGAAGTCTCTCTTTTGTCGGACTGCTCTTACACAACTATAGAGCTGGGGCCGCTTCGCGACAAAACGGGACGGTGCGACAAGCCAGCTCCCAACACATGATCCCTTGCGTCTGAAATGCTGCGCTCGTCATCAGACCTTCACTGCTATCATCAAGCCACTACTGAAGATATGGACGTCGCTATGCGCCTGATAACAGCTCCCGCTTGTTTGCTGGCCGCCTTAACCCTGGCTGGCTGCAGCATCAAGCAAACCGTCACGCCGGTTGCCTTCAGCGGCGCCCAGGCGCCTGAGATCTGCATGATCCCCGCCGAAGGCTTGCGTGCCGGGTTCAATGCCACCTACACCACGCAGTTGCGCAGCAAAGGGTTCCAGACCCGTGAGCTAAGACCCGGCACCCCTCCGGCCAGTTGCGCCCTGTCGACGACCTACATTGGTCAATGGAGCTGGGACCTGGCGCTGTACATGAGCTATGCCGATATCCAGGTGTTTGAAAATGGCCGCCAGGTGGGCAAGGCGCTGTATGACTCGACCTCGGGTGGCGCTCGAATGGGCAAGTTTATCGATGCACAAAGCAAGATCATCGAGATGACCAACCAGTTGTTCCCGAATGCCTACTATGGTCCAGGCCTGCCTACCAACTCCCCATCGCCAGACTGAACGGCGAAAACTCCGCGAACTGCCACCGCAACGCCAACGCCGCCGGGCGGCGCACCACCTGTTCCGCCGTCACCGTCCACAACCGCTGGGCGCCCTCGAACAGCGCCACTTGCGGGCCGTCCAGAATCAACGTGGTGCGCCCGGTCACTTGCAGCACATCCCCCGACTCAAAGTCGATGAACAACAACCCCGCCACCGGGTTGGCTTGCAGGTTGCCCAAGGTGGCGAAAAACAGGTTGCCGGCAAAGTCTGGGATGGTCAGCACGTTGCCTTCAACCCGCACAAAACCCGTGTTGCCACCTCGATGAGAAACGTCCACCGAACGTTGGCCGTCCACCTCAACGTAGCTGGCGACAAACAGCGTGTCGGCGTTGCGGATCAGGGTTTGGGCGGCTGCGTCCAGGTCGTTGAAGCGTTCGACCATCGTGCCGGGTTTACGGGCGATGCCATCGACCGGGCGCAGTTGGATGTACTTGGGGCAATTGCCGAAGGTGTGCACCACGTCGACCGAAAAGCCGTCGTGATCGAGTGCGCCGACACGGCCGTTCATGCGATTGCGGCGCCGGGTGTTGAGGTCGATGCCCAGCAGGCCGACAGCTGCCCCCTCACGCAAAGCGTTGCGGGCCGGGTCGGTCGCGGACGGCAGGCTGTCGATCTGCAGGGTCTGCGGGTCCGGCGAGTGGGCAAAACCGGGGGCGCCTTCGATCATCGTCGCCCACGGGAGGCCCTGCTCGTCCACCGCACCCAGTATCAGGTAAGGCAACAAGGGGTAGAAATCGCGGTGCTGTTCCGGCAGGTGATCACGGATCACCTTCGGCCCGACCACCGCCATGCGGTCGGCCACGCCCACCGCCTCTTGTATCTGCCGTTCGCCGGCATGCCAGGGAGATTGTTCGATCAGGTTCATGGCGAGCACCTCAGGTTGTATGTGTCGATGCTGCGCCCTGCCAGCCGGCGTGAGAATCACCACGCCAGGCAATCCACTATTACGCCAGCTGAAATGCCGGATGTTCGCGCAGCGCCATGACGCAGTGGTCGACAAAACTGCGCACGCGCATTGGCGCATTGCGGCCTTCGCGGTACACCACCTGCACAGGCAGTGGCGGCAGCTCAAAATCCGGCAAGACGCGCCGCAGTTGCCCACTTTGCAAGTGTTCGTGCACCGGATAACTCAGGCAACGGATCAACCCTGCACCCTGCACCGCCGCATTGATCGCGCCCTGTACTGTGGCGCAGCCGAGTCGGGCGCGGGCCTTGAGTGGGTAGCCCTGGAAATCCCAGTGCACCTGATGGGCGCTGGCGATCAGCCGGTGCTGCTTGAGGTCGTCCGGGCGTTGGGGCTCGCCGTGAGCTGCGAGATAGTCGGGGCTGGCGCAGAGGATATGCCGCACCTGGCCCAGCGGTCGGGCAATCAATGACGAATCGGGCAGTTCACCGACGAGGATGGCAACGTCGAGTCCTTCTTCATGCAGGTTCGGATAATAGTCGTGGTAGCTGACGACCAGGTTCACCTCGGGATAGCGGTCCAAGTAGTCAGCCAGGACCGGCGCCATCACATAACGACTGAACAGGAAGGGCAAAAACACCCGCAGGTTGCCCTGGGCCTGCACGTGCAGCCCCTTGGCCGAGGCTTCGGCGGCGTCCACCGCAGCCAGCAGGCGCACGCAGTCCGCCAGGTAGGCGTTGCCGGCGTCGGTGAGGCTCACGCCGCGCGTACTGCGCGCCAGCAACGGCACGCGCAAACGCGCTTCCAGGCGGGCAACCGCGCGTACCAGGGTCGGGCCCGAGACCTGAGCGTCACGCGCCGCAGAAGCCAGGCTCGGCTGCCCAGCCAGCGCGGCGAACAACTGCATATCGCGATAACGCTCCATCAGCTGCGCCGTTTCATTGCCGGGTTCAGGGCGGCGTCCTGGCCCAGGCGATGGGTGAGGAAATCGACAAAGGTGTTGATCTTGGCCGGCACCCGGCCGCTTTTGTGGAACACCACCTGGATCGGCAGCGGCGCCGACTCATAGGCTTCGAGGATAATTTCCAACTCTCCCGCCGCCACCGCGGCTGCGACCTGATAGGACAACACCCGCGTCATGCCCCAGCCCAGGCGCGCCAGGTTGATGGCCGCATTGTTCGCCGTGACCACCAGACGTGGCTCGATGGTCACAGTCAAGGGTTGGCCGCCGTCCACAAACTCCCAGCCGCTCACCAATGAACTGGACGACGACGTGGCGATCTTGGCCTCACGCAACTGCGCCGGATGCGTAGGCCGCCCGTACTGTTCGAGGTAGGCCGGCGATGCGCAGACCACCCGGCGCACTTCGCCGACCTTGATCGCCTGCTGCCCCGGTTCATGCAAGTGACCGATACGCACCGCCACGTCCACCCCTTCGTCGGTCATGTTGACCACTCGATCGACCAGCAAGGCGTTGATATTTACCAAGGGGAACCGATCCAGATACTCCCCCAGCACCGGCGCCACATACAACTCGCCAAACAGCACCGGCGCGGTCACCGTCAAATGGCCGCAGGGGATGGAATAACTGCCCGCCGCGGCTTCCTCGGCTTCATCGAGTTCCGCCAGGATGCGCCGGCAATCTTCGAGGTAACGCTGGCCGGCTTCGGTGAGGTGCAAGCTGCGGGTGGTGCGCGCAAGCAATTGGGTGCCGATGCGCTCCTCCATGGCGGCGATGGCACGTGTCACGCTGGGTGGCGAGGTTTTCAGGCGGCGCGCGGCAGCGGCGAAGCCCTCCTCCTCGGCCACCGCCAGGAACACCTGCATTTCATGAAATCGGTCCATCGGCGCGCCTCTAGAAAGTTATTGCGACTGCAACCCCACCGCCGTGCGCGGCATGCCCACGAAGCCCGGCAACGCCTCGATACTGGCGAGCCAGGCGCGCACATGAAGGTAGTCGGCCAGCGAAACATTGCCTTCCGGCGCGTGAGCCGTATAGGTGTAGAAAGCCACATCGGCGATGCTCGGTTGCTCGCCGGCCAGGAAACGGCTCTGGCTCAGTTGCGCTTCCACCAGTTTCAGCAACGCATGGGAACGGGTAATGGCGTTGACGGTGTCGACTTCGGCACCAAACACCGTGGCCAGTCGTGCAGAGGCAGGCCCCGCATGCAGCTGGCCGGCAGCGGTCGACAGCCAGCGCTGCACACGGGCCTGGCCCACCGGGTCGCTCGGCAGCCATTGGCCTTTACCGTAAGTATTTGCCAGGTAAATCAGGATCGCGTTGGAGTCCGCCAGCACGACACCGTTGTCATCGATGGCGGGCACCTGGCCGAACGGGTTGATGGCCGCAATGAATTCGGGCGTTTTGTGGGCGGCTTGCTTGAGGTCCACCAGCACATAGTCCGTGGGCAGGCCGAGCAGGGACAGCATCAGCTCGACCCGGTGGGAGTGGCCGGACAAGGGGAAACCGTAGAGTTTGATCGCAGGCTGGGACATGAAAGGCTCCAAAAGATTGGGTATCGACGCCAGGCATGTTCCACTGCGGTCCTGATCGAAGGAATCACCAGGAATTACAATCCAGCATTTCACTCAATGAAACAATAGGCCTCAGCAGGCCCCCACTTTCAACACGCCGTTGCAGTTCGACAGTTTGCCTGCATCGTCCAGGGAAACGCTGATGTCATTGTGGTTTCGGTCCTTTGTCACACGGTCTTTTGAGGCCGTGTGAGGCGCATCTTTTATGACGTCGCCGGTCCCTATACACATTTGGTGGAAGTTGCACGTTCCCGGAGGCGCTTGAGTGGTCCAATCACTGCCGGTGCAGTGCGCACTGGCCGATGACCGGTACCATTGCGCCTGGCATTGCGCGTCGTGGCTGCCCACCGCCTGGGCGTTGACGTTGAACAGCATGGTAAGAAACAGCAGCGCTGAAACACTGACAACCTTCATTGTTCACCTTCATGGGTCTTGGCTGAATGAGCCTGTATTGATAAATCAGCGACCCCATGGCGATAAATACAACTTTTACGAACCTTCAACGCTCCTGCAATCGCTCGCGCAAAAACCGATGACTCACCGAAAACAGCCGCCGATAGGTGAGCAGCACCGCCCCCACCGTGCCCAACGCCGAAGACGCGGCAATCAGAAACATGATCACGATCTGATACCGCACCGCGTCCACCGGGCTCTCCCCCGCCAGCACCTGCCCGGTCATCATGCCGGGCAGGCTGACGATGCCCACCACGGTCATCTGGTTCAGCGTCGGGATCATCCCGGCGCGCACAGCCTGGCGGATGGCTTCCTGCGCGGCTTCCCAGCGCGAGCCGCCGAGGGCGAGGATCATTTCGATGGTGTTGCGCCCCGACGTCAATTCCTGGGTCATGCGTTCGATCCCCAGGGACACGCCAGTCAGGGTATTGCCCAGGATCATGCCGAGGATGGGAATCGCATACTGCGGCTCGTACCACGGGTGGATGCGGATCACCGCAAACAAACCCACCGCCGTCACCAGCCAGGAACTGCCCCACACCGACAGGATGCTGTCCACGCGTTGCCCCCGGTACGTCCGCCGCCCGCGCCCCGCCGCCGAGATGCCGGCGATCAGGGTCATGGCGCACATCAACGGCAGCACCACGTACCAGTAAGCGAACTCGAACACCCAACCCAACAGGTAACCGATGGCCAGCAGTTGCACCACCGTGCGCACCGCCGCCCACAATAATTGGCGCTCCAGGCCCAGGCGCAGCAGCAGGGAGAGCGCGCCGTTGACCAGGATCAGCGAGGCGGCGATGCCCATGTCTAGTGCGGTCAGGTTCTGATAGTTCATGGCTGGGCCACTCCACTCAATACACCGGCACTCATCTGCAAATGGATGTTGCTCATGCGCCGGGCCTGGTCCAAGTCGTGAGAGACCCAGATACAGGCGCGGGCGCGATCAGCCGCAAACCAGGCGTCGATCAGCGCTTCCACTTCGCGGGATGAGGTGGGGTCGAGGGCAGCGGTGGGCTCGTCGAGCAACAGTACTTCGGGGTTGAGTTGCAGGGTGCGGATCAACGAAACCACCTGGGACTCACCGCCCGACAGGTCGGCGGCGCGCTTGGCCAGAAAGTCCGGGGTCTTGCCGGCGTGGCCTAGCAACGTGGTCACCGCGGCCAGGTCGAAGCGGCGTTTGCGCGAGGTCTTGAGGCTGAAGGGGAAACGCAGATTGTCTTCCACCGTGCCATCGAGCAGTGCCGGGCGTTGCGACAGGTAGCTGATGTGGCAGCGGTAGTGGGGAATCTGCGCGTTGCCGATCGGCTGGCCATTCCACAGGATCTGCCCGGAACTGGGCGCATCCAGCAGCGCCAGTGCACGCAAGAACACACTTTTGCCGGAGCCGGATGAGCCGGTGATCGACACGCGGTCGGCGGCATTCAAGGTGAAATCGGTGGGCTGGAGCAAGGCCACGTGGCGGCGCTCGTCCATGCGCGTGAGGGCGCGGGTTTCGATCAGTGCGCTCATGGACGCGGTGTTCCTCTCAATCTGGATGAGGCAATGGTGAGGCACACTCGCCGGGATTTCATTCAAAAAATTCAAACTATCGCAGCCGGTGTGGCTCAGAACTCTAGGTTCAGCATTACCGAGGAGGCAACATGCAATACCGACAACTGGGCCATTCCGGCCTGCTGGTATCCGAAATCATCCTGGGCACCGTGCCCTTTGGCGGTCGCGCCGAGTTTGAGAAATGCGGATCGGTGGATGTGCCCCTGGCCAAACGCATGTTCGATATCGCGTTCGACGCGGGGGTGAACATGGTCGACACCGCCGACCTCTACTCCCACGGCCTGGCCGAAGAAGTGGTCGGAAAAGCCTTGGGTGACAAACGCAACGATATTCTGTTGGCCACCAAGGGCCGCAGTCCGGTGGACGACAACCCCAACAACTCAGGTTCTTCACGCTACCATCTGATTCGCGCGTGCGAAGCCAGTTTGAAACGCTTGGGCACCGACCATATCGACCTCTACCAACTGCACAACTGGGACGGCATGACCCCCATCGAGGAAACCCTTGAAGCGCTGCGGCTGTTGGTGGGTTCGGGGAAAATCCGCTACTTCGGCACCAGCAACTTCACCGCCTGGCAAATGATGAAGACCCTGGGCAAGGCCGAACTGCACGGCATGCTCAAACCCATCACCCAGCAGATCTACTACACACCAGAATCCCGCGAAGCCGAGTACGAACTGCTGCCGCTGGCACTGGACCAGTCGGTGGGCACACTGGTGTGGGGCCCAATGGGCGAAGGACTGTTGACCGGGTCCACCCGTCGTGGCCACAAGCCGCCCGCCAACACCCGTCAGGGTAGCGGTTGGCCAGAACCCTACGTGCATGACCAAGAGCGTGCACTCGACATCATCGAAACCCTTGCCGCCGTCGGTGATGAGCACGGCGTCTCGGTCGCCCGCACGTGTCTGGCATGGCTCAAGGATCGACCGGGGATCACTTCGCTGATCGTCGGCGCCCGCACCGAAGAGCACTTGCGCGACAACTTGGCTGCCACTGAATTGAAGCTCACCCAGGAACAGTCCTCACGCATCGAAGCCGTGACGCGTCGCCAGCCGTTGTACCCCTACTGGCATCGCTTTACCGCCGGGATCGACCGCTTTGATCCGGCGGAGCAGCCGTTTCTGGCAGAGCATCAGAAGACACTGGATGCGCGCAAGGATAAGTAATGCCTTGGCAGCCTTGCGCAATAAGGCTGCTTTTTCCCCTTCCAGGAGTCGCCCGTGGTTGCCCAAATCATGATCGCCGCCCTCGGCGTCGTCGCCATCTGGTTCAGCCAGAGCAAACGCTTGAAAGTGCGCCGCTACGCCTGCCTGTTCGGCATGGCGGGCCAGCCGTTCTGGTTCTGGTCATCAATCAATGCCGAGCAGTGGGGGATCGTGCTGCTGAGCTGTTTCTACACGGTGGCATGGGCGAAGGGGATCAAAACCCACTGGATTGATCACAAGCCAGACACACAACACTGATTTGCAATCGAGCGCAGCACTGCCTATATTTCCCGCCTGGCGCTCTCTACGCCACCTTCCGCGGAAAGGGCTGCGCCCAAGACACTGCAACATCCTCTTTTTCTACGACTCCCCACCTTGAAGCGGAAAAGGTTTGTGCAAGGAGATCGTATGTCCCGCCACTTCAATACCGATGGCCGCCTCAACCTTGAGCAACAGCGCAAGCGCGCCAAGGAACTGCTGCCACGCCTCAAAGCCGAAGACCCGAACGCGACCTTGTCCCAGGCCCAATGGGAAATCGCCAAACAGCTGGGTTTCAGCAGTTGGCCCAAGCTCAAGGCACATGTCGACGCCATCGACTTCGCCGCTCGCCACCCCGACTTTGCCGCCAGCGACGAAGCCCGTACCACCCATTGGCGCTGCGGCAATGACATCGCCCACAGCCTCCAACTGGCGGGTTTCAAAGGGCAGTTTCGGATGCTCACCGACCCACTGTGCATGGGCCCGGTCCGCGATTTGCCCGGCCAAGCCTTCCGTGCGATGCGCAGCGCTTTTATCAGCCAGGCCTTTGCCATCGATGAAGCAGACGCCGCACGCCGTGTCGACGCCGAATACGACCACCTCGAAGCCTTGGCCAGCGCCGAACACAGTGTGCTGTGGTGCGAAGCGGATGCCTATGACCAACTGTTCCTGATCCGCGCGCTCGCCAGCCTTGAGCAGGCGCCGCGCAAGCTGGAACTGATCGAGGTGGATCGAATTCCCGGCGTGCAACGCTTTATCGGCATCGGCCAACTGGCGCCGGATGTGTTGGCGTGGCTGTGGCCGCAACGGCGCTTGATCGATGATGACGCCGTGCAACTGGCCAAGCAGGCGTGGGCGGCCTATTGCGACAGCTCGCCCGTCAATTGGTCGGAAATGGCCCACCACAAGCATCCCGCCCTGCCCTTGTTGGCCCCGGCGCTGTTACGCCAGTTACAGGAACTACCAGGTTCGCGCGACGGCTTATCCCTGACCGAACGCCTGGCCCTGACGTACCTGGCCGACGTCGGGCCAACACCCTTTGGTCGGGTATTTGCCGAATTGATGGCCAAGCGCGAGCCACTGCCGTTTCTGGGGGACATGATGTTTCATGCGCTGTTGCGGCCGTTGATTGACGGTGACGCCCCCTTGTTCACAGAGTCCGATACGCACAAGGACTGGCCGCAGCGCGAGTTGAGGCTGACGCCCCTGGCGCATCAGGTGCTGAGCGGTGACGCGTATTGGCTCGACCATGCCAGCCATGAGCGTTGGGTCGGCGGCGTGTCCTTGAGGCCCGGCCAGCCCCATTGGACCATAGACGAAGACGCCGTGCCCCACTGGCGTGGCTGACGCCTCACCGCTTGGGTGACAAGCCGATGGCACACGCAACCACCGCCGGGTCTCCCAGGTAGGTGGTTCGCGTGGCAATCGACAGCTTGCTCGTACGCGGCGTTGCGCCGTCCGTGTCCACGGCTCGCAACGTCGGCCGCTCCACCGATGGCACGGCGTGCGCCGGGTCGACGATTTCCATGCAGCGGCGCAACGAGTTGAAGTCCGGTGACTGTGACAGCGCCAAATGCAGGGTCTGGCTCACGGACACGGAGACCAGCGAACTCTGCGCGCATTGGCCGTCATAGATCAGCGTATGGCGAATCAGTCGGTTGTCGTGGCAGTACTTCAGCAGGTTCACCTGTCGCGAGCGCACCAGCGCAGTGTCGATGATCAACAGGTCGAATGCCACGCCTTCCGAGCGCGTCAAGGCTTGCAGCTCATCGAAGGAACTCAGCGGGGCGATGCGGTAATAGCCCAGCTGATTGAGCATTTTCTCGATCTTGATTCGCTGCAGTAGGTCCGCATCGGCAATCAGCAGGCGTAACGCTTTATTGGGCATAGGGTAAACCTGACAGTTGGGCATCAGCGTCGATCATTCAACGGTGATCACGGTAACCGTCCGCAACGAGGCCTGACTTTAAGGCGAATCTGAAACGGTTACCCTGGGCATGCCGGCTCTTTTAAGAATCGCCTCAAAGCCTTTCCCTCCACGCCTCCCTACCATGGCCCGCGTCTCGAACGCCGCCATGGAATTTCTCTGTGTTCATGTTTCTACTGCGCCTACTGCTGCTGACCGGCGCACTGCTGACCCTCGCACCGCCGGCCCGGGCGGTACTGAAAATCGAAGGCACGCGCTTGATCTACCTGGGCCAGGACAGGGGCGCCACCATCGGTGTGGTCAACCAGGCTGCCCGCGAAGTGGTGGTGCAAACCTGGATCAGTGGCGAAGACACGCCGCCCAATGGCGACGTCCCTTTTGTCGCCACCGAACCCCTGGTTAGGCTAGGGCCCGGCGAGCATCACCAACTGCGCATCCTGTACGCCGGCGAGGGGTTGCCGACAAATCGTGAATCGCTGTTCTGGCTCAACATCCTGGAAATCCCGCTCAAGCCCGAGAGCCCCAACAGCGTGCAGTTCGCGATCCGCCAACGCCTCAAGCTGTTCTATCGCCCGCAGACACTGGTCGGCGGTTCGGCGCAAGCGGTGCAGCAGTTGGTCTGGAGCACCGACGGGCGCCGTGTCACGGTCAGCAATCCCAGTGCGTTTCACGTGTCGTTGGTCAACCTGCACGCCGACACCTGGGCACTCAGTGATTACCTGCTGCTCAAGCCCAACGAGCGCAAAACCCTGGACGCACCGGGCGCGATCATCAAAGGCACCCCCCTCCACTTCACCGAAATCACCGATATCGGCTTGCAGGCCCGCCACAGCGCGGTACTCAAGTGATAGACCGCGAGGTATTTGCACCTATGTCACTCACCCGACGACTTCTGCCGATGTTGCTCTGGGCCTGCGCGGCCCTACCCGCCACCAGTCACGCGCTGGCCTGTCGCGAAGACGGCAGCGGCTCGATCATCACCCAGGAAGCGCTGGGGACCGCGCTGGCGGTGGCCGCCGATGCGCCCAACGGCACCATCATCTGGGAGTCCGGCCCGCGCACGACAAATGTGATCTGCAAGGACGACTACAACCATGGCCGTGAAGAGGTGTATTTCTACGTCAACCCGGCCAACGTGAGTATCGGCACCGGTATCCGCGTGGGCATCCGCTACAACAACCAGCCGATCACCCAGAGCACCGGCAAGGTCGGCACCGGGTTCTTTTCCGACCGGGGCTGCACCGCCAACTGCGTGGGCTGGGACAAGGCGCGCTTTACCCTCAATTTCAGTGTCTTCATCGAGAAATACGACCCTACGCCACCCAGTGGCCAGGCCAGTACGCTCACCTCCTATCGCGTGTTCCAGCTGGACGGTGTGCGCGGCCTCAACTCGCGGCCCAACAGCAATTTCAACTACGTGGTGACGGGCATGAACGGCATCCGCTTCGTGCCCTGTACGCCGGAGCTGACCATCACCCCCAGCGTGGTCAACTTCCCGACGCCTTCGCGCAAAGCGGCGATCGGTGAAGTCGCCAGCACCGCGAACTTCAGCCTGAACCTGCGCAAGGGTTGCGACACGCCCTACACCGTCAGTGCGCGCTTTGCGACCACGCCGGGCGGTGGCGCGGTGGTCAATGGCTTGCTGGTACCGGACAACAACAGCTCGGTGGGCATCGCATTATCCCGCGCTGAGAGCCAGCAACAGCTGCCTTTCAACAACTGGTTCACGTTGCAGGAACTGATGGGGCTGGGCCAGAGCCACGATGAATTCCGTGCCGACCTGAAATGGCGCACCCTGCCGATCCCCGGCGCGTTTGACGCCGCCGTGGTGGTCGATATGTATTACAAATAGCTGACTTTTAAGGATCGTCTTATGCCATCGCTGTTGGCCGGCACTTAAAGTCTGCCGATGCGATTGAAAAGTTATCTGCTCCAGATCAACCCCGTCCTCTCCCGACCCGAAGCTGCCAGAAGGCTGCTGCGTATTTTTGCGACTGTGCTGCTGATCGGCATATTGAGCGGGGTCTACACTTTTCTGCTGTCCACCTTCAACAATGATATTTCCCAGCGCCGCGGCTACATGAGCAGTGCCATCGCCGAGGCCCACACCTTTTTCACCAACCGCGAGGCCTTGCTCGAAAGCCTTAGCCTGTCGGCGGTACGGCGGCCCTCGAAAACACCGGTCTACACCTTCTCCCCCGAAGAACAGCACCTGCAACTCGGCGATTCGCCGGACAACCAGTGGAGCATCTGGCTGACCACGCGGATGCGTGAGTACCTCAAGGCCAAACAACTCAACTTGTTGTACGTGAACGCGGGGCCCACACCGCAGGTGACGCGGCTGTACGATGCCACCACCCAGGTACTGCCAATCTCCAAGTGCCTGCTCAACCGCCTCAAGGCCGTGCAACACGGCGATCCCACCACACTCAATGAGTTATGGCTGAGTGACAGGACCGAGGGCCACTCGCACCTGTACATTTTTATTCGCCTGGATGAACGCGACCCTGAATCCGGCTGGCTCGGCATGGAGATGGAAAGCCGCGAAGTGTCCTCCGCCCTCAGCGACAAAAGTGCCGGCGAGTTCATGATGCTCAGTTCCCAAGGCATGCTGGTGTTCACCAACAGCGACAACGCACAGCTCAGCCAGCAACGCCTGAGGCCGGGAGAGGACAGCTTTTTCGGGTTTGTCGGCAACGGCTGGTTGCCCGATCACCTGGTGATCCGCAAGCACCTGAAATCCTCGGACTGGCAATTGATGTACTCCATCGACCTGCGCGCGGTGGTCAGTGGCCTGTGGAAGCAGTTGCTCGGCTCGCTGATGTTCTGCTTGTTCAGCGTGACGCTGATTTGGCTGGTGATGCGTCGGGTTGACCAACGCTTCATCATCCCCTCGATCCATCGCATCCAGGCCTTGATCGAAAGCGAAGCGTTCGGCCGCGATGTGATCCAGACCGCGCCTGTCGCGCTGTGTGTCTTGCGCCGTACCGACGGCCAGGTGGTGCTGGAAAACACCTTGGCGCAGCAATGGCTGGGGGCCGGTCCGGAGCGCGAAGCCTTGCGCGACGGCTGGATCGAGCAAGCCTTCGCGAACGGGCCGTCCGAACGCAGCGACTACTTTGAAACCATCGACGGTCGTCACCTCTACCTCAGCAGCGCACCCACCCGCTACAAAGGCGAAGACGTGTTGTTTTGCGCCTTCAGCGACATCAGCGCACGCAAGCAGGTCGAAGCGGCGCTGGAAGAAGCCCGGCAATCGGCCGATGCCGCCAACGCCGCGAAAACCCTGTTTCTGGCGACCATGAGCCACGAGATCCGCACGCCGTTGTATGGCGTGCTCGGCACCCTCGAACTGCTGGCGCGCACCCAACTGGACACCCAGCAAAAAGACTACCTGCACGCAATCGAAGGCTCCTCCTCGACCTTGTTGCAACTGATCTGCGATGTGCTGGATGTGTCGAAGATCGAAGCCGGGCAACTGGCCCTGGAGTTGAGCGAATTCTCGCCGCTGGACCTGGTACACGAAATCATCCAGGGCTACGCGGCAGCCGCCCAGGGCAAAGGCCTGCAACTCTATGCCTGCTTCGACCCCAAGCTGCCGGAACGCTTGATCGGCGACGTGACCCGCATCCGCCAGATACTGAACAACCTGCTCAATAACGCCGTGAAGTTCACCGACTACGGGCGCGTGGTACTGCGGGTCAAAGTCCTGGGGCGCGACGGCGAGCGTTCCAGCCTGCTGTGGCAGGTCTCAGACACCGGCAAAGGCATCGCCCAGGAAGACCAGGCGCTGATTTTCGAGCCGTTCTACCAGAGCGAAGGCAATACCAACGTGGTCGCTGGCACCGGCCTGGGCCTGCCGATCTGCCAGCGCCTCACCGAGTTGATGAACGGCAATATCCGTATGGTCAGCGAATTGGGCCTGGGCAGCAGCTTCAGCCTGACCTTGCCCCTGGAAGAAGCCCCCACCCCACCCCTGCCAGCCCTGCTGGCCGAAACCATTTACATCGCCTCGCCTATCCCGGAACTGGCGAATGCGATCAGCGGCTGGCTACGCCGCTGGGGCGCACGCGCGCAGACCGCCCTGCCGGCGCAGACTGACGGGCACCTGCTGTTGCAACTGCACCCCGGCAACGTTGACCCATTGCTGGTCGCCGACTGGGCGGGCCCGGTCATCCATGCCAGCAGCAACGCCAGCAGCCCCCCGCCGGATGAGGCCGGTGCATGGCACGTCAACCTCAACCACCTGAGTGCGATCCATCAAGCGGTCAGCCAGGCACAGGGGTTGTGGGTGGCACGCGCCGACGAACAGACACGCCAGCGCGACCTGAAAAAGCTCAACCTGCACCTGCTGGTGGCCGAAGACAACATCATCAACCAGCTGATATTGCGCGACCAACTGGAAGAACTCGGCTGCACCGTGGAGCTGGCCGCCGATGGTCATGAAGCGTTGCAGCTCTACACCGCCGGCACCTTCGACGTGGTGCTGACCGATGTGAACATGCCCCACATCAACGGCTACGAACTGGCGCGGGAACTGCGGCGCCAGGGCTGCCCGTTGCCGATTATCGGGGCCACCGCCAACGCGATGCGCGGCGAGGCCGACCTGTGCCTGGCCGCCGGCATGAACCATTGCCTGGTCAAGCCTTTCGCGTTGCGGGCGCTCTTCAATTCCCTGGCGCCTTATGCACGGATCATTCATGAAGCCCCTTAGTATTTTGATCGTCGAGGACCATCCTCTGCAGCACATCTACTTGCAGCACCTGCTCAGTGAGTTGGGGGATTTCATGCTCGAAGCCGCCCAGGATGGCAAAGAAGCGCTGGAGCGCCTGCGCCAACGGGACTTCGACCTGGTGCTCACCGACCTGCTGATGCCCGGCATGGACGGTGTGCAATTCATTCAAAGCCTGGCCAGCCTGCGCTGCAAGCCAGCACTGGCGATCATGAGCGTGGCGTCGCGGCGCATGTTGATGGCCGCCAGCCTGGTGGCCAAGAACCTGGACGTGGAAGTGATCGGGCTGATCTCCAAACCGGTGGCTGCCGACGCCCTGCGTAGCCTGGTCGAGCAACTCAGGCACAAGATGCGCACGCCCTCTCCTCTGCCGACCAAACACCCCGACATCGACCGTTACACGCTGATCCAGGCCATGGGCAACGGCCAGTTGCAAGCCTGGTTCCAACCCAAGAAGTCCCTGGCCAACGGTCGCATCGTCGCCGCCGAAGCGCTAGTGCGCTGGATGCACCCCGAGCAAGGCGTGATGTTGCCCGGCGCTTTCCTGGAGGCGATCAAAGCCTTCGAACTGGAAGAGCGCCTGTTGTGGCTGGTACTCAAGCAGGCAATCTACGCGCAAAAACAATGGTGCCTACGCGGCTATGACATACCGGTGTCGATCAACCTGCCGACCCATTTGCTCAACAGCCATGACCTGGCCGACCGTTTGCTGGAGTTCGTGCTGCTGCACGACGGCATCCCCGGCATGATCTGTTTCGAGCTGATGGAGTGCTCGGTGCCCCAGGACATCAGCAACTTCTACGCCGGTGCCTGCCGCCTGCGGATCAAGGGGTTTGGCTTGTCCCAGGATGATTTCGGCAAAGGCTACAGCTCGTACCTCAACCTGGTGTCCACGCCGTTTACCGAACTCAAGATCGACCAGGCGCTGGTCCAGGGCTGCCACGACAACGAAGGCATGGCATCGGCCCTGGCGAGCATCATCAGCCTGGGCCGCAAGCTGGGCCTGACCGTGGTCGCCGAAGGGGTGGAAACCCCACAACAACTGGCACTGCTGCGCAAGATCGACTGCAACCAGGTGCAGGGCTTCTTGATCTCCCACGCGGTATCTTCCGAACAATTTCAACAACTTCTGAACAATGATGGCCCCGCGACATCTCATTAGGCGCCAGGCACGGATCTTTTGTTGCAGAGAGGGGCTAAGCTCCATCCAGTGCCGATTTTTTCTCCGCCTGCGGACGTCCTTGATGAAGCACAACAACGCGATCCTCGAAGCCTTCACCCGAAGCTCCTTGCGCCTGAACAAAGGCCTGATGCTGATGTTCGGGGTCGCGTTGCTGCTGGCCCTCACCAACTACTGGTCGCTGCAACGCGGCGTCGATATCCGCTATGGCGCCATGCGGTTTCACTTCGCCCGACTGATGGAAAACCTGGCGCAGCAGGAAGCGTTCCTCAAGAACTTGGCGCACCCCGGCATCCAGGCCGAATTGTTGCGCGCCACCAACGTCCAGGTCAGCCTCAAAAGCCGTATGGTCGACACTCGTCGCACCTTGTACGAGGGCCAGAAGTACTCATTCTCGGTGCCATTCAGCGTGGCGTTCGATGAGCAGCGCGTGGGTGTCAGCGCCCGGCCGCGGATATTCGCGTTGGGCGCTCATCTCACTAGTTACTACAGTGCATTTTGGTCCTCCTCGCCGTACGGGGCGCCACAGACGTTCGTGTTCAACCGCCAGGCGAACTACGCCATTGATATCCCTGCCGTGGACACGCCGCTGGAGCGGGTCAACGCGGTGCAGGACGCCCTGGCGCAGACGCCGCCGGGCCTGGAACCCGAGCGAGTGTACTGGCAGGCCGGGCCCGCGCCTGAGCATTTGCTGGCCTATATGGGTATTGCGCTCGACGGCCCGGACTCGGCTGTGGTCGGCACGCTGCTGGACCTGGCCCAGGCCGACGACGTACAGCGCGCGCTGGAGCGCTCTGCGTTTGATCGCATCACGTTGATCGCCCCTGACGGTCATCGGCTGATCGGACCGGAAGTCGTTGGCGCGCCGCTCAGCGACGGCGTGCACTTCACCTCGAACGGTTTCGTATTCAAGATTTCCCAGGCCGGTGACCAGCCCTGGAGTGCGATCTATGGCTTGAGTTACGCACGTTATTTCCACTACGCCGTGTGGCCGCTGAGCAGCCTGGTCTTGTTCCTGGGCAGCCTGCTGGCGCTGGGATGGGCCGGCAGCCGCTGGTATCGGCGCCAAGTGATTGCACCGGCACGCCTGGCCCACGAGCACATTGCCGAGAGCGTGGCGTTCAGCCGCGTGATCATCGACACCGCCCCCACCGGGTTATGCGTGGTGCGCCGCAGCGACGGCGAAGTGTTGATCGAGAACCAGCGCGCCCAGCAATGGCCGGGCACCGCACGCCTGGTCGCGGCCATGGCCGGCGCCCACGACAGCGCCGAGAGCGGCGAGACGCACCTGGAGATCGAAGGCCGTCACCTGCAGATCGGTTTCGTGTCCACACGTTATCAGGCGCAGGACGTGCGCCTGTATGCGTTCAATGACATCACCCGGCACATCGAGGATGCTTCGGCGCTGGAAGATGCACGCCGCGTTGCCGACGCAGCCAACGAAGCCAAGACCCTGTTCCTGGCGACCATGAGCCACGAAATCCGCACGCCTCTGTACGGCGTGCTTGGCACCTTGGAGTTGTTGGGCCTGACCGACCTGGACCCGCATCAGAAAACCTACCTGCAGACCATCCAGCGCTCGTCCGCCACGCTGTTCCAGCTGATCAGCGATGTGTTGGATGTGTCGAAAATCGAGTCCGGGCAAATGGCGATCGAGGCCGTGGAATTCTGCCCGCTGGACATGCTCGAAGACACCCTGCACACCTACGCCGCCTTCGCCCACCGCAAGGGCCTGCAACTCTACAGTTGCATCGACCCGCAGCTGCCGGACAGCGTCATGGGCGACCCGCTGCGTATCCGCCAGATCCTGAACAACCTGGTGAGCAATGCGATCAAGTTCACCGACATCGGCCGCGTGGTGATCCGTGCCAGGGTGCGCGCGCACGACGCTGAGCAGGTGGAGCTGGAATGGCAGGTGACCGACTCCGGCGTGGGCATCGCGCAGGCACAGCAGGCCAAACTGTTCGATCTCTTTTACCAGGCTCCGGACACCGCAGGTGAAGGCGGTGCGGGCTTGGGGCTGCCCATCTGCCGGTGGCTGGCGCAGATGATGGACGGCCAGATCAAGGTCGTCAGCGAGCCCGGACTGGGCAGCAGCTTTACCTTGAAAATCCGCTTGCCGGTGTGTGCCGCTGCACTGACGAATCTGCCCCTGGTGGAACCCAGCACGACGCCGGTGTATGTGCAGGCGCCGGTGCGTGAATTGGCGCAATCGATGTGCGACTGGCTCAACCGCCTGGGCATTGCAGCCGCCGTGGCTGCGCCGACCCAGGAACCGGGGGCCCATCGCGCCGTGCTGGTGGATGTGCTGCCCGATCAACCTGCGCGACCCTGGATCGGCCAACGCGTCATCTGCCTGCCGGGCGCCCACAGCCCACCCTTGCCGACCGAGCAGGGCTGGGTGGTCGACATGCACGATGTGCGAGCCATTGCCGCCACCGTATCCCTGGCGCAGCACGGCAAGCACGAACCACCACCGGCGGCCCAGCCACAGAGCGCCGGACGTTTGGGGCTGCGCATCCTTGTGGCCGAAGACAACCCGATCAACCAGGCCATCATCAAGGAGCAACTGGAAGCGCTCGGCTGCTCGGTGAGCCTGGCCTCGAACGGCGAACAGGCCTTGCACCTGTGGCAACCGCAGGCCTTCGACCTGGTGCTGACCGACGTGAACATGCCCTTGATGAACGGCTACGAACTGGCCAGGACCCTGCGCGAACACGCGCCCCGCTTGCCGATCATCGGCGTCACGGCCAACGCCATGCGCGAAGAAGGCGTGCGCTGCCTGGCCGTCGGCATGAATGCCTGGCTGGTCAAGCCCCTGAGCCTGCAGACCCTGCGCGCGCAGTTGATCAAGCTGTGCAAGGTAGCACCGCCCACCGAAACCTTTGACGACAGCGTGCACCTCTCGGACAAGATGCGCCCGCTGTTTATCAGCAGTGTGCAACAGGACCTGCTGCATATTGGCGAAGCGCTGGAACAGCGCGATGCCCACCGCCTCGGCCAACGCCTGCATTCAGTCGCCGGTGCCCTGGGCGCGGTGCAGGCCAACAGCCTGGCCCAGGCCTGTATCGAACTGGAAAGCGCACTTAACCGTGGCAGCCTCGACACAGCGCTGACGCTCAAGGTGAAGACGGTCATGCAACGCCTCTCGGCCGTCCTGGATACGCTCCAGCCCGGGCCCACTCCCCTCACTTGAACTGGCACTACGGACGGCCCCTTATGAAAACATTCAACGTGGTTATCGCGGACGATCACCCGATCGTGCTGCTCGGGGTGCGCGAACTGGTCGAGCGCGACACGCGCTTCCAGGTCGTGGGCGAGGCCGTCTGTTCGGCCGGCCTGATCGAGTTGCTGCAGCGCCAGGGCGCTGACATCGTGATCACCGACTACAACATGCCGGGCGACTCGCCCTACGGCGATGGCCTGAAGCTGGTGGAGTACCTGAAACGGCATTTCCCACAGGTGCAGATCCTGATCCTGACGATGATCTCCAACCACCTGATCCTCACCCGTCTGCAGGAACTGGGGGTGGTCGGCATCATCCAGAAAAGCCAGCTGCACACCGAGATCCAGCTGGCACTCAAGGCCATCGCCCAGCAAAGTGCCTATCGCAGCCTGGAACCGCCCAAGACGTCGGTGATCGAGACCCTCACCGCCATCGATGAACGCTTCTCGACGTTGTCACCCAAGGAGTTCGAAATCCTGCGTTTGTTTATCTCGGGCATGAGTGTCAGTGATATTGCGCGCAGCCAGAACCGAAGTTCCAAGACCATCAGCGCACAAAAAATATCGGCCATGCGCAAACTTGAAGTCAGCAGCGATCAAGACCTTCTGGCGTATTGCCTGGCGCGCAATATTTTCAACTAAGCAATCACTTGAAAGCCATTCAAGGACAATGGCTTCCCCCTTTATCTACTGGTCTTAACCTCTCCATAAGTGCAACTAACCCTGCCTCTTCGGCGCTTATAAGAATCGTCTTATTTGCCCGCCCGCCCTCGCCTCTTACTATTTCCCGGCAGTTCAGAAACCGCACTTTCCAACTCACACTTATGGACATCATCATGAAGAAGTTCTCCCTGGCTGTTATCGCTTCGGCCATTCTTTGCGCCTCCGGCAGTGCCTTTGCCGAAGAGCCGGTCGTACCGAAGCCAACCCTCGGCGGCAGCGGCAAAATCACCTTCACCGGCGTGATCAACAACGACGCTTGCTCGGTGGACGGCGCCAACTCCGACCGCACCATTTCGGTAGACATGGGCAACGTCTCGATCAAGGACATGGGCACTGCCGAGAACCCAACTGCCGGCCGTGTTACCGCCAAAGACTTCAACCTGAACGTCAACTGCAACCAGGGCACCAAAGTCGCGATGATTTTTGACGCCAACAACGGTGGTTCGGGCCTGGTGACTGGCAAGAACGTACTGGCGCTGAACCCAGGTTCGGCCACCGCGCAAAACGTCGGCATCGCCCTGCTCGACAGCAAGGGCACGTTGATCGACCTCAGCTCGCCGGCCACCGCACGTATCGAAAGCACCATGCATGGCCAGGGCACCGAAGGCGGCGACGCCACCCTGAGCTTTGCCGCCGCCTACGTCACCACCGGTGCCGCCGGCGCATCGACGGCCGGTCGCGGTGACGCCACCCTGCCGTTCATCCTGCAATACGAATAACCCCGGCGCCCGAGCACCGAACGCGCGAGGCCCTGCGGCCTCGCCATTCTTTTTCTGATGACACCGGATAACCCTCATGCTGCCTCGTTCTATCGCCGTGGGCCTCGGGCTGCTGGGCATGCTCATGGCTGCCCAGGCCGCCGCCAGCATTTCATTGAATGCCACCCGTATCGTGTTCGATGGCGACCACAAAGAAGCCAACATCACCGTACGCAACGGTAACCAGGATGTGTTGATCCAGTCCTGGGTTGACCGCAACGATGCCAGCGGCAGCCGCGCGCCGTTCGCCGTTACCCCGCCGTTGGCACGGGTGTTTGCCAAGGAACAGCAACTGCTGCGCATCTTGTATGAAGGCGCCGGCATGCCCACCGACCGCGAGTCGGTGGTCTGGCTCAACGTGCAGGAAATCCCCAAGGCCAGCGCCGCCGAAAACACCTTGCAGTTGGCCATCCGCCAACGCATCAAGATTTTTTTCCGCCCTGCCGGCTTGCCTGGCAGTGCGTTGCAAGCCCCTGCCCAGCTGGAGTGGGCGCTGACCAAACGCGGCGCGCAAACCCTACTGAACGTGAAAAACCCGACGCTGTACCACGTGTCCATGGCCGACATAAAGGTGCAGGCGCAACTGGCCAGTGACTCCACCATGGTCGCCCCAGGCGAGGAAAAACAGTTCCCGCTGAACGCTCCGGTGGCCGCTGGCACGGTGCAGTTGTCGTTCTCCAGCATCAATGACTACGGCGCGCAGAACCATTACACCGCCGCCCTGGCGGGTGGTGTTGCCCACGCCACCGAGTCACGCCTCAAACCCTGAGCACTTCGCCTCACGCTTGCTCGCCCACCCGGGATGCCACAGGTCTTCGCATGTCTTTTCTTTCCAGCAACAGGTCCGCATGTGACGCACTGAAATTGAAGACGCTGTGGCTGGCGATTGCCGCCTGCCTGCCCGCCTGGGCCCTGGCCGACGAGGCTGCGCAGACCTTCAACACCACCTTCCTGCAGGGCTCGCAGTCACCCGTCGACCTGCAACAGTTGCTGTCGGCCAACAGCGTGTTGCCGGGCACTTACCGTGTCGACCTGTACAGCAACGAAGTGCTGGTGGGCCGCCGTGATATCGACTTCAAGCGCAACCCGCAAAACGACCAGGTGCAAGCCTGCCTGACCCTCGACCTGCTCAAGCAACTGGGGATCGACATGGCCCGCTTGCAAGCCCAAGGCAAAATCGACCCGCAGCAGCCGCAGGACTGCTACCCGCTGCCAGCACTGATCGAAGACGCCACGGTGCGCTACGACAGCAGCCGCCTGCGCCTGCTCGCAAGCATTCCGCAAGTGGCCATGCAGCGCGGGCTGCGCGGGTATGTCGACCCGCAGCTGTGGGACGACGGCGTGCCGGCCGCGTTCATCAACTATCAGCTCAACAGCAGCCGCACAGCCGGTGACTACGCCACGCGCATCGCCAATAACCTGGGCCTGCGCAACGGCATCAACCTGGGCGCCTGGCGCTTGCGCAACGAATCGAACCTGAGCGGCGGCACCGGGCGCAAGAACACCTACACCAGCAACCGTACCTACGTGCAGCACGACGTGACGGCGATCAAGGGCCAGTTCAGTGCCGGTGAGATTTTTTCCGACACCGACCTGTTCGACAGCGTGCGTTACCGCGGGGTCAAACTGGCCTCCGACGAAGGCATGCGCGCCGACAGCGAACGCGGCTACGCCCCGGTGATCCGTGGTGTGGCGCAGACCAACGCGACGGTGGAGATCCGCCAGAACGACTACGTCCTCTACACCGCCAACGTCGCACCGGGGCCGTTCGAGATCAACGATATCTACCCCAGCGGCTCCAACGGCGACTTGCAGATCACCGTGATCGAAGCCGATGGCACCCGTCGTGTGACGATGCAGGCGTTTTCCAGCTTGCCGATCATGGTGCGTGAGGGGCAAGTCAAGTACAGCCTCTCGGCGGGCCGGTTCAATAGCAACACCGAGGGCCTGGCCACTCCGCGTTTCCTGAGCGGCACCCTGGCGTATGGCTTGACCAGCAACCTCAGTGGCATCGTCGGCTTGCAGGCCAGCGAGGACTACAACGCCCTGTCCCTCGGTGCCGGACGTAACACCGCGTTGGGCGCGGTGTCGCTGGATGTCACCCATTCTTCAAGCAAGGCCCAGGGGCAAACCACCCAGGGCAGCAGCGTGCGCGCGTTGTACGCCAAGACGTTTGCCGGCACTGACACCAACTTCACCCTGGCCGCCTACCGTTACTCCACCGAGGGTTATCGCAGCTTCAGCGACCATGTCGAAGACATCAGCGACAGCATCCGCGTGCGCAGCGGCCATTCGAAAACCCGCACCGACCTGACCATCAACCAGAGCCTGGGCCGCAACCGCGAATTCGGCAGCCTGTATGTGAACGCCAGCGACCAGCGCTACTGGAATCGTGGCGGCTCGCAGAGTTTTTCCGCCGGCTACACCAGCAACTGGGGAAACCTGAGCTACAACCTCGGCGTAACCCGGACCAAGCAGATTGTCACGTGGGGTGAGCCGAGCAGTGACACCCAGGTGAACCTGTCCATCTCGTTCCCACTGGGCAGCCAGGCCCGAGCACCCCGAGCGTTTGTCACCACCAGCAGCCAGCACGGCGACACCACCACCCAGGCGGGCATCAACGGCTACGTCGCCGACGCCAGCGACACGTTCTACTCGGTACAGGCCGGGCACAGCGACACCAGTGGCGATTCCGGCTCGGTGAACATCAACAGCCGCACCTCGGTGGCGGATGTGAGCCTGGGCTACAGCCAGGGCCAGGGCTATAACTCGCAGAACCTCAACCTTGCAGGTTCGGTGGTGGCCCATGGCGGCGGGGTTAACCTGGGGCAGACGGTCAGCGAGACCTTTGCACTGGCTGAGGTGCCGGGTATTTCCGGGGCGAAGATCAGCAGCTACAGCGGTGTGGAGACGGGTTACAACGGCTATGCGGTGATTCCGAACGCGCAGCCTTACCGGGTCAACTGGGTCAGCCTGGACACCCGAGACTTGGGCGGCGATGTGGAAATCACCAACGCCACCCAGCAAGTGGTGCCGCGTCGTGGTGCCATCGTGGTTGCACGCTACAGCGGCACCACGGGGCGACGGGTGTTGTTCGAGTTGTTGGATGCGCAGCATAAGCCGCTGGGGTTTGGGGCTTCGTTGGAGGACTCGACGGGCAAGCAGTTGGCGATTGCTGATCCGAATGGGAATGCGTTGGCGTTGGTGGGGGAGGATCAGGGGACGTTGGTGATCAAGTGGGGGGAGCGCAGTTGCAGTGCTTCGTATGCGTTGGGGGTGCAGAACAAGGCGTTGAATTATGAGCGGCAGGTGTTGGTGTGTGGGCCTTGATGTATTGAGTACATATCCGTTCTTTGGGTAACGGCTGAAATAGGTTCCGCCCTTACG
>NZ_JACARN010000084.1:0-8591 GCF_013386605.1 Pseudomonas sp. IPO3749
CAAGCCCGCTCACTACAAGGGTTAGGCTTTTTCCCAGACTTCGAAGTTGTAAGCTGGTTTGTCGCCTTCCGCCGAGTTCTCCCGGTTCGACACCAGCTTCCACTGGCCAGCATCAAACTCCGGAAACCAAGCATCCCCCTCCGGACTCAACGCCACCCGCGTCAAATACAGGCGATCCGCCTGCTCCAACCCCTGCGCATACAACTGCGCACCGCCGATCAGCATCAGCTCGTCCGCGCCCTGCTCCAGTGCCCACGCCTCGGCGCGTTCTACAGCAGCCTCCAGCGACGGAAAAACTTCCGCACCTTCCAGCGCCAGATCGGTCTGACGGCTAACCACCAGGTTCAAGCGCCCCGGCAACGGTCGACCGAGGGAATCCCAGGTCTTGCGCCCCATGATGATCGGCTTGCCAAGCGTGGTGGCCTTGAAATATTTGAAATCCCCCGGCAAATGCCAGGGCATGCTGTTGTCGACGCCGATCACACGGTTTTCACCGAGGGCTGCGATCAGGCTTAAAGGGAGAGTTTTTTTCATGCCGACGAGAATACCAGAGCCCCGAGCCAGGGGTTATGCTCCAGGCTCACAAACACAACAGGACAGCGCGTGACTCCTCTGCACACACTCTGGCTGACAGAAACCGTGCGCCTGCGCGAAGAACACGCAGGCCCCCTGGAAGACCTGGAGGCCAACCGCCTGGCGCGCACGTCCGGCGGCGATCTGCCGACACGCATCCAGCAGCGCGCCTTGCACCTGGCCGAACGCGATGGGCTCACGAATGCCCTCACCCGCTGGCTGCAAGGTGCACGTCTGGCGTTGGTGTTGCTGGCAATTGTCGCGGTCATCAGCGGCGCCGGGCTGGCGTTTGCGGCACTGGGCAACGGCCTGACGCCAGTCAACGTGTTCTGGGCGCTCGGCAGCTTGCTCGGCTTGAATCTCATCCTGTTGATCAGTTGGGCCCTGGGCCTGCTGTTTGCCGGTGAACACAGCGCCAGCCTGGGGCGACTGTGGTTGTGGCTCAGCGAAAAGCTCGCCCGTGATGCCAAGGCTGCACAGTTGGCGCCAGCACTTTTACTGTTGCTGCAACGGCAAAAACTCAATCGCTGGGCCGTGGGCGTGTTGGTCAACAGCCTGTGGTTGCTGGCATTGCTCAGCGCCATGGTGATTCTTCTGACGCTACTCGCCACCCGCCGCTATGGCTTCGTGTGGGAAACCACCATTCTCGGTGCCGACACCTTTGTCGCCGTCACCCAGGCCCTCGGCACCCTGCCCGCGTTGCTGGGTTTCAACGTGCCGACCGTCGAGATGATCCGCGCCAGCGGCGACTCTGTCCTGAATATCGAAAGCGCACGTCAAGCCTGGGCCGCCTGGTTGGTCGGTGTGCTGCTGGTCTATGGCCTGCTGCCCCGCCTGATCCTCGCTTTACTGTGCCTGTGGCGCTGGAAACGCGGGCGCGCCGCCCTGCGCCTGGACCTCAACCTGCCCGGCTATAGCCAATTGCGCGAACGCCTGATGCCGAGCAGCGAGCGCCTTGGGGTCAACGATGCTGCCCCCGAGCAACTGCACGCCATCAGTGGCGGCGTCAGTGAATTGGAAAGCGACGGCGCCCTGCTGGTCGCCATCGAACTGGACGACCAACATCCCTGGCCGCCCAAGCTGCCCGCCAGCGTGAAGAACGCCGGCATCCTCGACAGCCGCGAATCACGCCACAAGCTGCTGGAACAACTCACGCGCTTCCCGCCCGCCCGCCTGGCCATCGCCTGCGACCCACGCCGCTCGCCGGATCGTGGGAGCCTCGCACTCATCGGCGAACTCGCGCGCAGCGCCACCGACACCCGCGTCTGGTTGCTGCAAGCCCCGCCCGGCCAGGCGCTGGACGCCGAACGCCTGGGCGACTGGCACGCCGCGTTGCAGCAACTTGAGCTGCCGTTCGCCGATTGCGCGCCGTTGAACTGGCTGGAGACGGGTCATGACTAAGCCGCTGAAACTCGCCGTGGTCGGCCACACCAATGTCGGCAAGACCTCATTGCTGCGCACGCTGACCCGAGACGTGGGCTTCGGCGAAGTCTCCCATCGCCCCAGCACCACCCGGCATGTCGAAGGCGCGCGCTTGTCGGTGGACGGCGAAGCCTTGCTGGAGTTGTACGACACACCCGGACTGGAAGATGCCATCGCCCTGCTCGATTATCTGGAGCGACTGGATCGCCCCGGCGAACGCCTCGACGGCCCTGCCCGCCTGGCGCGCTTCCTCGATGGCAGTGAAGCTCGCCAGCGTTTCGAACAGGAAGCCAAGGTGCTGCGCCAACTGCTGGCCTCCGACGCCGGCCTGTATGTGATCGACGCCCGCGAACCGGTGCTGGCCAAGTACCGCGACGAACTCCAAGTGCTGGCCAGTTGCGGCAAGCCGTTGCTGCCGGTGCTTAATTTCGTCAGCAGCAGCGACCATCGCGAGCCGGACTGGCGCGAAGCCCTGGCTCGCCTGGGCCTGCATGCGCTGGTGCGGTTCGACAGCGTGGCCCCCCCGGAAGACGGTGAACGTCGGCTGTATGAAAGCCTCGCCCTGCTGCTGGAAAGCGCACGGCCACAGTTGGAACGCTTGATTCTTGATCAGGAGGCCCAGCGCCAGGCCCGCCAGCAAAGTGCCGCGCGACTGATCGCAGAATTGCTGATCGACTGCGCCGCCTGTCGCCGCAGTGTGGTCACCGAAGATGAACAACAAGCCATCGGCGACCTGCGCAAAGCCGTGCGCCAACGTGAACAGAAATGCGTGGAAGCCCTGCTCAAGCTGTTCGGCTTCCGACCGCAGGACGCCGCCGCCAGCGACTTGCCCCTGCTCGACGGGCGCTGGGGCGATGACCTGTTCAACCCGGAAACCCTCAAGCAACTGGGCGTGCGCGTCGGCGGCGGGATCGCCGCTGGGGCGGCGGCCGGTGCGGGCGTGGATTTGTTGGTCGGTGGATTAACGCTGGGCGCCGCCGCCCTGGCCGGTGCAATTGCCGGTGGCGCGCTGCAAACCGCGCGCAGCTATGGCAGCCGGTTGCTGGGCAAAATCAAAGGCCAACGCGAGCTGACCGTCGACGACAGTGTGTTGCGCCTGCTCGCCCTGCGTCAGCGCCAGTTGCTCAAGGCCCTGAACCTGCGCGGCCATGCGGCGATGCACAGCATCAAGGTCGACACGCCCCAGGACAAGACCTGGCGCGAAGGCAAGTTGCCGGATGCCCTGCACAAGGCTCGCGCGCACCCGCAATGGTCGTCCCTTAATCCGCACGCCAAGCTGAGCCAGGCCGAACGCCAGGAACAGGTCGAGGCATTGGCCACCCGGCTTGACGAGGCGTAAACCGATTACACCTCATACCAGTTCAAGGCCAAGAAGGTCGTGCATAACGAGCGGATCAGCTCCTTGTCGGCCTTGTCAGCCACACCATTGCGGTCAACGTCACTGTTGGTGAACGATTCGAGTACGCCGTCGCTGTCGCCGTCATAGGCCGCCACGTTGTAGATCAGCGGAACGGCGCCCCCAGAGGCAGCAGGTTCGTGAAAATCCAGCTTGATCGCGTTCGGCTTACCCGTTTTGCCGAAATGGTCGACGTACAGGATCAATGTGCGCTGCCACTGCCTGGCCGGGTTGAACCAGTTCAGCTTCAAGAAGCTGTCGGCGAAGCTCGCCAGCAGACGTTTGTCAAAATCCAGGCTGTCAGGCTGACGTTCTCCCGCCAGTTGCAGGTCGACCTTGCCATCCACGGTCATATCCAGGCCGACGGTTTCGTAGATCAACGCGTCGGGGGCAGCGGGTTGCTGCTGATAGAAGTGCAGAATCACCGTATCGGCGCGCCCATTCCCGCACAGGTCCTGGGCGGTGGCTTTCAAATAACGCATCGCATTGCTCCTTTGACTAAAGAAGCAAGCACCTTAGTAACCTGCCTGACGAGACTCTAGGCGGCGCGTCTGCGTTTTGCGTAAGGCCACTCTACGCAGCGAGTAGCCGTATGGCCTTGGCCTTGAGCAACTGTAAATCCAGCACCGGCACATGCATTGCCTTAGCCTGCTCATCCCAATGGCGCATGCGCAAACTCACCGTGTACAACGGGTCCTGTTCAAACGCCTGGGCCTCCTCGGCGCTCATCACACCGCCCTGATAGGCCAGGGTGCGGCGGCTGGCTTCGCTCAGGCGCGCGTAATAGTCCGGCTGGCTGAAGGTCAGGTAGCGCTTGGCTTGCACGTGATACTCCACCAACTTGGCCATGCGCTCACTGAACCCTGCACGACGCAGATAATCCGCGCCCAGCCGTTCATGGCTGACCACGCCATAACCGCCCATGTTTTCCCCGCCTTGGCCGCAGATGTGCCCGATGTCGTGGAAAAACGCCGCCAACACCACCTCATCATCAAAGCCTTCGGCCATGGCGAGTTGCGCAGCTTGGGACATGTGCTCGAGCTGCGACACCGGCTCGCCGATGTAATCCGCGGTGCCGTGCTGTTCATACAAGCCGAAGATGTCGGCGATGGTCTGTTCCGGGTTCATCACGCCGCTCCCCACAAGGTACTGATATTGCGCTCGGCCATCGCCGGCCCCACGCTCATGCCGACGCCGGTGTGCATCAAGGCCGCGCTCACTCCCGGCGCCGCGCGCAGGAACGAAAACGGTCCCGGCCCCCTCGAGCCGTACACACCCTGCCAACGCTCCACCACCTGGATCTTGCAGCCCAGGGTCTGCTCCGCCAGTTCGATCATCCAGTCATCCACCTGCTCGGCGTTGAAGGGCCATGCGTCACTGCCGTAGTCATGGGAATCACCGATGATCAGTTCGCCGTGGGGCGTGGGGCTGATCAGCAGGTGAATGCCGTGTTCGTGCAGGTGCGGTGCATCGCGCAAGATCTGCGCCTGCACCAGCGCCGCCTCGGGCAGGTCGGCGAAAGCGCCGTAATGCACGCAGCTCAAGCCGGTGAGCAACGCGTGTTGCAGGTTCAGGTTGACCGCTGGCCGCGCGCGCAGCATTTGCAGGCGGCAGATGCTCGGGTTGAGTTCAGCCATGGCGTCGGCCAACAAGGTCTGGTAGTCATGGCCGGAGCACACGATGATCTGCTCACCGCGAAAGCTTCCCGCCGTGCTGTGCAACTGGCCCGGTTCGACGTCGCGCACCAAGGTGGAGAAATAGAACTCCACCTTAAGTTCTTGCGCCAGGTAGTTGATCAGCGCCGGGACCGCTTCACGGGAATACAGTTGCTGGTCGTCCTTGCCATGCAGCGCAGCGCGGTGATGGCGGAACTGGCCGCCATACAAGTCTTTCATCGCCGCGCCTTGCAGCAGTTCGACGTTGTAGCCGTGCTCTTTTGCCCGCCCCTCACAGAAGGCTTCCAGCAAGTGTTCTTCCGCTTCGGTACGGGCGAACAGGTACGCACCGTTGCGCTTGAGTTGCAGCCCGGCGACCTGCGCCCAATGGCCCCAGATTTCGCGGCTCTCCCGCGCCAGCTCCAGCATCGGCCCCGGCGGTTGGCCGGTGACCAGGGCTTGGCCGAAGTTGCGTACCGAGGCGCCCAGTGGCGTGGCACTGCGCTCGAACACCTTGACCTTGAGGCCGCGCTTGGCGGCGGCGAAGGCGTGGGACAGGCCGAGAATGCCGGCGCCCACGATCAGCAGATCGCTGTGGTGTGTCATGAAATGATGTCCTGTATTCGAAGCCGCCGTCGCAGGCAAGCCAGCTCCCACATTTTGAATTGCGAACACCTTCAAATGTGGGAGCTGGCTTGCCTGCGAAGAGGCCATCAGCCCTAACGAAAACCTTATTGACCCGCTACCTTTTCCGACTTGCCGTCATAGCGCTTGCGCCACTCGGTGAGAATGCTGTCGCGGTTTTTCGAAGCCCAGGCAAAATCATTCTTGATCAGGCGCTGTTCATAGTCGGCCGGCAATTCGGTCTGCGGCTTGGCAATGCCAGGCTGGGCGAGGACGGCGAAGTTGTCCTTGTACAGGTTCATGGCAGCCGGGCTGGCGGAGAAATCCGCGAGTTTTTTCGCAGCGTCGGCGTGGCTCGTGCCTTTCATCACCGCAGTGGCTTCGATGTCCCAACCCAAGCCTTCTTTCGGCAGGATGATGTCCAGCGGCGCGCCCTGGCGTTTCAACTGCACGGCCGGGTATTCGAAGGAAATGCCGATCGGGAACTCACCCGAAGCCGCCAGCTTGCACGGCTTGGAGCCGGAGTGAACGTACTGGCCGATGTTCTGGTGCAGGTCGTCCATGTACTGCCAGCCCTGCTTCTCGCCGTAGGTCTGCAGCCAGGCACTGACGTCCAGGAAACCAGTGCCGGACGAGGCCGGGTTGGGCATGACGATCTTGCCCTTGTACTCAGGCTTGGTCAGGTCCTGCCAGCTCACCGGCTTGGTCAGGCCCTGTTTTTCGGCTTCGACGGTGTTGAAGCAAATCGTTGCGGCCCACACATCCATGCCGACCCAGGCCGGCGGGTTGGCAGCGTCGCGGTAGTTCTTGCCGATCTTGTCCAGGTCCTTCGGCGCGTAGTTGTCCAGCATGCCCTGCTGGTCGAGGATCGCCAGGCTGGACGCGGCCAGGCCCCAGACGGCGTCGGCTTGCGGGCGGTCTTTCTCGGCCAGCAGCTTGGCGGTGATGATGCCGGTGGAATCGCGCACCCACTTGATCTCAATGTCGGGGTTGGCCTGTTCAAAGGCCTTTTTGTAGGTCTTCAACTGCTCGGCTTCGAGGGCCGTGTACACGGTCAACTCGGTCTTGGCGAAGGCATTCAGGCTGAATGCAGTCAGTACGGCAGCGACCAGCGCCAGGGGCTTGAACATGGAGCACCTCCTTCAGGGATATTTAGTGGCCGGGTGCGCTCTGGCGCCAGGCTTGGGAGCGGCGCAACGCGCCACGTGAGGCCCACGCCAGCAACAGCGAGACGCCGGCCGAAGTGAACAGGATCAAGGTCGACATGGCCGCCGCGCCGCCCACATTGCCGGCGTCGTCCATGTTCAACACGGCGACGGCGGCGAGGATGGTGTCGGGGCTGTAGAGGAAGATCGCGGCGGACACAGTGGTCATCGCCGACACAAACAGGTAGCGCACGATGTCCAGCAATGCCGGCAGGCAGATCGGCACCGTGACTTTCAGGTAATGGCGGTACAGCGGCGCCTTGAGGGACATGGCGGCAGCTTCGAACTCGGCGTCCAGTTGGCGCAGCGCTGTGGTGGCGGTCATCTGCGCGGTGGTCAGATAGTGAGCAATGGTGCACACCACCAGCAACGTCATGGTGCCGTAGAACACATGCAGCGGGTTGCCGTTGAGGTTGAAAAAGAACACGTAGCCCAAGCCCAGCACCAAGCCCGGAACGGCCATCGGCACAAAGCTGAGCATGCGCAGGGCCAGGTTCAGCCCCTTCTGGCCCTTGGTCTTTTCCATCAGGTACGCGCCGGTGAAGATCAACACGCTGCCGATCAATGCGGTGCACAGCGCCATGGTCAGGCTGTTGCGATAGGCCAGCCAGCCGCCGCCAGCAGTGTCTTCGAACTGGTAATGGCTGAGCGACAACGACAGGTTGTACGGCCAGAACTTCACCAGCGACGAATACACCGCCATACCGAACACCAGCAGTAACACGGCGCAGATCAGCAGCACGATGGCCAGGTAGCAGCCGTCTCTCATGCGCGATGGCGCCGGCTGGAACACTTGGGCACGGCCACTCATGGAATCGCCATGACGGCGGCGCAGCCACGCATCCACAGCAAAGCTGAACAGCGCCGGCAGCAGCAACACCATACCGATCAATGCGCCGCGACCGAACTGTTGCTGGCCGACCACCGCCTTGTAGGCTTCCAGCGCCAGCACTTGATAATCACCTCCGACCACCACGGGCACGCCAAAATCGGTGATGGTCAGGGTGAATACCAGGCAGAACGCAGCGAACACCGCCTGACGCGTGGCCGGCCAGGTAATGCTGCGAAACGCCCGCGCCGGGCTGGCGCCCATGCTGGAGGCCGCATCGAACAGGCGCGCATCCGCCAGGGACAGCGCCGACAGCAAAATCATCAAGGCATGTGGGAAGGTGTAGATCACCTCACCCAGCACAATGCCCCAGAAGCCGTAGATATTGTCCGAGAGCAACCCGCGCAGCATGCCCTGGTTGCCGAACAGGTAGACCAGCGCAATGCCCGGCAACATCGACGGCGCCATCAACGGCAGTAACGACATGCCGCGCCAGATCGACTTGCCGGGGATCAACGTGCGTTGCAGGGCGTAGGCAAACAGGTAGGCCAGCGGTACGACGATAGCCGCCACGCTGAGGGAAACTTTCAGGCTATTGCCCAGCAACCAATGGAAGTTGGCGCTGGTGATCAGTTCTTGTGCAGCCACCAGACCACCGCCCTGCCCGGCCTCGCTGCTGAAACCGCGCCAGAAGATCGCCAGCAACGGCATCAATACCGCGAGGCCCAGCAACAACAACCACAACAGTTTGCCGCCGACGACGAAAATTTTGTCGCCGGTTTCGGCGCGGGACACCGGTCGTGGCAGCGTCATGACAGCGGCCATCTCAGGCAAACACCTGCAGACTGCGCGGCGGCAAAGCCACCCAGATGTCCTGGGCGCCCAGG
>NZ_JACARN010000085.1:0-23190 GCF_013386605.1 Pseudomonas sp. IPO3749
CCAGCGCGGGGCAAGCCCGCTCACTACAACCACACAAGGAAAAGCCCCGCAACGATAAGGGTCGTTGCGGGGCTTTTCGGTTTACCCGCCCTAGCGGATCTGGTGTTTGTGCAGCAACCGGTAGAACGTGGGTCGGGAAACCCCCAGTACACGGGCTGCCACACTCAGGTTGTCGCTGTGCCGGTTGAGCACGTCGCACAGCGCCTGACGTTCGGCGCGGTGCTTGTAGTCTTCCAGTGTAGCCATAGGCGGCGAAATTGCCTGTTGGCCCTGTAATCCCAGATCAACGGCTTCTATCTGGCGCCCTTCGGCCAGTACCAGGCCGCGGCGGACGCGGTTGGCCAGCTCGCGCACGTTGCCTGGCCAGGCATGTTCGCCCATCGCCACCAGCGCATCGTCACTGAAACTGCGCGGGCGGCGGCCGGTTTCCTGGCTGTAGAAGCGTGAAAAATGATTGGCCAGCATCGCCACGTCGCCGTGACGATCACGCAAGGGGGCAGTAACCACTTGCAGGACATTGAGGCGGTAATACAAATCTTCGCGGAAGGTGCCCTTCTCCACGGCGGCTTCCAGGTCGACGTGAGTCGCGGCCAATACCCGCACATCAACGGGAATCGGCTGACTGCCGCCGACGCGCTCAATCTGTTTTTCCTGGAGAAAACGCAGCAGGTTGGCTTGCAGCTCCATCGGTAGATCGCCGATCTCATCGAGAAACAGGGTACCGCCGTTGGCCGCTTCGATACGCCCGACCTTGCGCTGGTGGGCGCCGGTAAACGCGCCCTTCTCATGACCGAACAACTCGGATTGAATCAAGTTTTCAGGAATCGCCCCGCAGTTGATCGCCACAAACGGCTTGGCGTGGCGTTGGGATTGGCGGTGCAGGGTCTTGGCCACCAGTTCTTTGCCTGTGCCGCTGTCGCCACGGATCAATACCGGGGATTCGGTGGGCGCCAGTTTGGAGAGCAGCTTGCGCAGTTCGCGGATGGGTCGGCTGTCTCCAAGTAGTTCATGCTCAGGCTCGTCCACCGGCGTGTGGCCCTTGCCCCGCAGGCGTGCCATGCCGAACGCACGGCCAAGGGTGACCTGCACGCGAGCGACATCAAACGGCAAGGTATGGAAATCGAAGAACCATTCACAGACGAAGTCGCCGACGTTCTGCAGGCGCAACACGTCTTGACTGAGCACGGCGATCCACTCGGTGCCGCTGCGGCCGATCAGCTCCTTGACAGCTTCCGGACGCTCCAGGTGATAGGGCTGCAGCCGCAGCAGGCCGACATCGCAGGACCGGTCGCCGACGCCCTCCAACGTGCAGCTGTCCACCTCCCACCCGGCGGTGCGTAAACCGGGCAATAGCCCATGGCAGTCGTCACAGGGGTCGACCACGAGCAAGCGACGCTGCACAGGTGTAACAACCATGACTATTCCTTGGCGTCAAAATTGTTAAAGTTATTTAGAAACAACGGTTTGTGACGCCTGGCGCTAACACTAGCAAGGTCTTGACGCCTGCCTTGTACCGATTCGCTATAAGTCCCGGCAAAAAGCTACTTGCGCGTATCTGGGCAAAAACTTCAGGCCACACCGAAACTTTCATTCAGCTTTCAAAACAGCCGCTTACATGACGTTAATCACTAAAAGTTGAAAATAGTTGCTCTAACATGTGACCCGTACCCCGCCATCGTGCATCAGTACAAGTAACCCGCCGCACGGTCAGCCCAACCGCCGGCACTCACTTGAATGGGCAATGAGAGAGAACCCCACATGAACGCCCCGCTCCGCATCAACGAAGCTCTTTTGATCGCAGACCGTGCCTTCCAGCCCTTTCAGTGCGTGGCCTGGCATGACGGCAATGGCGCCCTGAGCCTGAGCGTCATCGACCGCACCAACAACCGTATCGGCAGCAAACAACTGTCTTCGAGCGCTTATACCGACCCGGCACAACTGGAAGACCTGCTGTTGCAGGCCCGCGCCGAACTCGATAAAAGTGGCTACCAGTTGCAATCCTGGGCAATGCCGAAGTAATCCAACACGGCAACTTGCGCTTATCGGTTTAGATAAGCGCAAGTTCGGTGTTAGAGCGTGTGACGCTTATTGAGCGGCCAGAATAAACCGTTCAATGGCCTCTGCGGCCCCGTCCTCGATATTACTACCGGTTACAACGCTGGCCTGGCGCTTGACGGTTTCTTCAGCCTGGCCCATGGCAATCGACAAGCCGGCCACGTGAAACATTGCCGGATCATTGCCGCCATCACCTATAGCTGCCGTCTGTTCCATCGGGACGCCAAGGTGTGCAGCCAGCGTTTTCAAGGCCTCGCCCTTGTTGGCCAGCATCGCCGTCACATCCAGGTACACCGGCTGTGAACGCGACACCTGAGCCAGCCCCTGCACCTTGGGCTGCAACCGCGCCTCCAGCTCCACCAGCAATTGCGTGTTGTTGCTGGCCGCGACGATTTTATCCACGCGGTCCAGGTAGGGCTCAAAACTCTCTACCACAATCGGCCCGTAGCCCAGGCCATCGGCCTCGCGCTGCACCATCGGCCCTGGCGGGTCGCGGCGCAGCCAGTCGCCATCGGCAAACACCCAGACTTCCACATCCGGCTCCGCCGAGAACAGCGCCAGGGTCACCAGCGCCGCTTCTGCCGGCAGATGATGGGCAACCAGGATGCTGCCATCCGGGTTGATCAGCGTGCCACCGTTAAAACCAGCCACGGGCACATCGATGCCGAAGGTTTCGATCAGGTGCAGCATCGCCTTGGGCGGGCGCCCGCTGGCCAGGCTGAAAAACACCCCGCTGTCACGCAAGGCCCGCACCGCGTCAGCGGTACGTTGGCTGAGGCTGTGATCGGGATGCAGCAAGGTGCCGTCCACGTCACTCAAGATAAAACGGATGGGATGGATCGCGGCGTCACTCATCCGAGGCTATGCCAGGTGCGACCATCACGGGCGAGCAACGCATCGGCCGCAGCCGGGCCGTCTTCACCGGCCTTGTAGGCCTGGATCCCGTCATCTTCCTTCCACGCATCGAGGAATGGCTGCACGGCTCGCCAACCGTTCTCGATGTTGTCCGCGCGCTGGAACAAGGTCTGGTCGCCGGTCATGCAGTCGTAGATCAGGGTTTCGTACCCGGTCGACGGCTGCATCTCGAAGAAGTCCTTGTAGTCAAAGCCCAACTGGATGTTGGCCATTTCCAGGGTCGGCCCAGGCTTTTTCGCCAACAGGTCGAACCACATGCCTTCATTGGGTTGGATCTGGATTTTCAGGTAGGTGGGCTTGAGCTCATCCACTTCTGTATCGCGGAATTGCGCATACGGAGCAGGCTTGAAGCAGATGACGATTTCGGTGTCACGCACACTCATGCGCTTGCCGGTACGCAGGTAAAACGGTACGCCGACCCAGCGCCAGTTGTCGATCATCACCTTGAGGGCAACGAACGTCTCGGTGCTGCTGTCAGGCGCCACGTTGGCTTCTTCGCGATAGCCCGGCAGTGGCTTACCGCCGATTTCACCGGCGGTGTACTGACCGCGTACCGAGTTGGCCCGTGCATCCTCAAGGGACCAGGGGCGCACAGCGCCGATCACCTTGGCCTTTTCACCGCGCACGGCGTCGGCGCCAAAGGCCGCGGGCGGTTCCATGGCAACCATCGCCAGCAACTGGAACAGGTGGTTGGGCACCATGTCGCGCAGGGTGCCGGTCTTCTCGAAGAAGTTGCCACGGGTTTCCACACCGACGGTTTCAGCGGCGGTGATTTGCACGTGGTCAATGTAATGGTTGTTCCAGAACGCTTCGAACAGCACGTTGGAGAAACGGCTGATCAGGATGTTCTGCACCGTTTCCTTGCCCAGGTAATGGTCGATGCGATAGATCTGCTTCTCGCTCATCACCTTGAGCAGGCTGGCGTTCAACGCCTCGGCGGTGGCCAGGTCGGAGCCGAAGGGCTTCTCGATCACCACGCGACGGAAGCTGTCGTCAGTTTCCGTCAGCAGGCCGGCACTGCCCAGGCGCTGCACCACGTCACTGAAGAAGCGCGGTGCGGTGGCCAGGTAGAACACCGCGTTACCCGTGCCGCTGTCAGCGATCTTCTTGCCGATGTCGGCGTAGGTGCTGTCGTCGAGGAAATCCCCCTCGACGTAGCTGATGCCTTTGGCCAGTTGCGCCCACAACCCAGGATCCAAGGCGTCTTCGCCATTACCCCTGACCTTGCTCGCCGCTTCGGTGCGAATGAAGTCTTCGAGTTTCTTGGCGAAGTCGGCGTCGCTGATGGCGTTGTGATCAACGCCGACAATGCGCAGGCCGTCGCCCAGCAGCCCATCACGGCTGAGGTTGTACAGCGCCGGCATGAGCAGGCGCTTGACAAGATCACCGTGGGCACCAAACAGAAACAGTGTGGTGGGCGGAGCAGGTTCGGCCTTGGGTTTCTTGCCGTTGGCGGTCATTTTTTGGAAGTCTCCACGTGGCCACCAAAGCCGAAGCGCATGGCAGACAGCATTTTGTCACCGTAAGTGCTCTGCTGACGCGAACGGAAGCGTGCGAACAGCGAAGTGGACAGTACCGGCACCGGCACGGCTTGTTCCATGGCGGCTTCGATGGTCCAGCGGCCTTCGCCACTGTCGGCCACGGAGCCGGAGTAACCGTCGAGTTTCGGGTCAGTGGCCAGGGCGTCGGCGGTCAGGTCCAACAGCCAGGACGAGACCACGCTGCCACGGCGCCAGACTTCAGCGATATCGGCCACATTCAGGTCGAAGCGTTGGTCTTCGGGCAGGTTTTCCGAGTTCTTGGTCTTGAGGATGTCAAAGCCTTCGGCAAACGCCTGCATCATCCCGTACTCGATGCCGTTGTGGATCATCTTGACGAAGTGCCCGGAGCCCGCAGGGCCTGCGTGGATGTAGCCTTGCTCGGCGCGCGGGTCAGCGCTGTCTGAACGGTCCTTGGTGCGCGGGATATTGCCCAGGCCTGGGGCGAGGCTCTTGAAGATCGGATCGAGGCGCTGCACGGTCTCGGCGTCGCCACCGATCATCATGCAGTAGCCACGCTCCAGGCCCCAGACGCCGCCGGAGGTGCCGACGTCAACATAGTGCAGGCCTTTTTCCGCCAGGGACTTGGCGCGGCGAACGTCGTCCTTATAGTTGGTGTTACCGCCGTCGATGATGGCGTCACCGTCTTCCAGCAGCGTGCTCAATTCATTGATGGTGTCTTCGGTCGGTGCGCCGGCTGGCAGCATCACCCATACGGTGCGCGGCTTTTGCAGCCCAGCCACCAGGGCCTTGAGGTCGGCAACGCCGGTGGCGCCCTCTTCGCTCAGGCCTTTCACAAAGGCTTCGTTACGGTCGTAAACAACGGTGGTATGCCCATTGAGCATCAGGCGCCGTGCAATATTCCCGCCCATGCGGCCTAGTCCGATAATCCCCAGTTGCATGTGCTGATGCTCCTAACTACTAAAAAAATGTGTGCATAGTTTATAGCGCAATGAGGCCAATGAGGGTTAGTCAGGCGGATATCGATGTAGTTTCATGGAAAAAAGCTGCCACCATTTCAGCATCACGGCACAAAAAGTCACACGACCATCAAAAATAAAAAAGTTCCATTACCCGAAAAAAGAATTCAGAATTGTCCTGACTGCTGCCGAGAACCTCGACTCAAGTGTTCTGGCACACCGCGACACACCGGCTATTTGCGAGGTAAGCAATGAGCACTGCACAGATGAATCGTCCGCCACAGACCCTCTACGTCACCATTCGACGCGACGAGTTGCGCCAGTTGAAAGACGAGCGCGAACAGTTGCAGCAAGAAGTCTTGCGCCTGCGCACGCACATCATCCAAGCCCAGTTGGAACAGCCCTCCGGCGCCCAGCCACTGCTGTGCTAACCCCTGACATCGCTTTGTAAGATTACGCCTACAAAAATCTCACAAAGTTTTCACACGCCTCTCCCGATACTCCCGCCCGAAGGGCCACCCCATGCAAGGGTGGCCTCTGTTGCGCGCAGCCCTGCGTGTCGACTGAAAAAATATCGGGTTGGAGCGCTGGATGGCGATGTTCGAACGCAGCACGAAGTCTGCGAAAGGCTTTGATTGGGCCGGTCTTGGCTGGCTATTTCTGTTTTTCTGGTACTTCTCGGGTATTACCCAACTGCTGATTCAGCTCAGTGGCACCTCCGGTTTCAGTGGTTTCCGCCAGGCCTTTTTCATGAGTGCGATCTGGTTGGCGCCACTGCTGATATTCCCCCGTCGTACGCGCTTGCTCGCCGCCTTGATCGGTGTGGTCTTGTGGGCCTGTTCCATGGCCAGCCTGGGTTACTTCTTCATTTATCAGCAGGAATTCTCCCAAAGCGTCATCTTCATCATGTTCGAGTCGAACATCTCTGAAGCCGGTGAATACGCGACCCAATATTTCGCCTGGTGGATCGTGCTGGCGTTTGTTGCCCACACCGCCGTCGCCATTTTCCTATGGACCCGGGTAAGACCGGTGTACCTGCCACGCGGTCAGGCACTGATAGCGGCGACGGCGATTCTGGTGGGCATCGTCGGTTACCCGCTGGTCAAGCAGATCGCCCGCAGCGACACCCTCGACGATGCCATCGACCGCTTTGAATCGCGCATCGAACCCGCCGTGCCGTGGCAGATGATCGTCGCTTACCGCCGCTACACCGAGCAGCTGGACAACATGCAAGGCATGCTCGACAGCGCCAGCCAGATTCCGCCCCTGACCAACCTGAAGGACACCATGGCCGGCCAGCCGTCCACGTTGGTGCTGGTCATCGGTGAGTCGACCAACCGCCAGCGCATGAGCCTCTACGGCTACCCGCGCAACACCACGCCAGAGTTGGACAAACTGCGCGACCAACTGGCGGTGTTCGACAATGTCATCACCCCGCGCCCCTACACCATCGAGGCGTTGCAACAGGTACTGACGTTCGCCGACGAGGAAAACCCGGACCTGTACCTGAAGACGCCGTCGATTGTCAGCGTGATGAAACAGGCGGGCTACAAGACCTACTGGATCACCAACCAGCAGACCATGACCAAGCGCAACACCATGCTCACGACCTTTTCCGAACAGGCCGATGAACAGGTGTACCTGAACAACAACCGCAACCAGAACGCCCGCCAATACGACGGCGATGTGCTGGCACCGTTTTCCAAGGCGCTGGCGGATCCTGCGGAGCGTAAATTCATTGTGGTCCACTTGCTGGGCACCCACATGAGCTACCAATACCGCTACCCGCCGACCTTCGACAAATTCACCGACCGCCAGGGCGTGCCGGCAGGCGTGACCGACGATCAGTTGCCCACCTACAACAGCTACGACAACGCCGTGCTGTACAACGACTTCGTGGTGTCGAGCCTGATCAAGGACTACGCCAAGACTGACCCCAATGGCTTCCTGCTGTACCTGTCGGACCACGGCGAAGACGTGTTCGACTCGGCGGGCCACGCGACCCTGGGCCGTAACGAAGCCAAGCCGACTGCGCCGATGTACACCATTCCGTTCATGGCGTATGCCTCGCCAAAATGGCGGGAAACCCACGACTGGAGCTTTGCCGGCGATTTACGGCGGCCCTACAGCAGTTCGCAGTTGATTCACACCTGGGCGGACCTTGCCGGGCTGAGCTTCAAAGAGCTGGACCGTACGAAAAGCCTGGTGAGCGACAGCTTCACGCCGCGCCCGCAAATGATCGGCAACCCCTATCTGCGCCAGCAAAAACCGCTGATCGACTTCAGCCTGATCAAACCAAAAAAAGTCAGCCCCACCGACGTTGTACTTCAGGAAAAACCGGCGCTGTAACAGAAAGATAACAATCATTCTCGTTTAACCCTAAAGTTCCTCCCCTCCTTTCGTCTTTGAACCATGGCCTTTTCCGACCGGAAAGGCCGCAAAGACGACAAGGAGTCTTCCGCGATGTTCGCGCCTTTCACCCGTTCCATGACCCTCACCCTGGGCCTCTTCAGTGTGGCCACCAGCCCTGCTCTGTTGGCTGAAACCGACCCCGAAAACAAAGCCCTCGAGCTGGGCGCCACCCGCATCTCCGCCGAAGGCCTGGGCGCCACCACCGAACACACCGGGGCCTACACCACCGGCTCCATGAGTACCGCCACCCGCCTCAACCTGTCCGTCAAGGAAACCCCGCAATCGATCTCGGTGATCACTCGCCAGCAGATGGACGACTTCAATCTCAATACCTTGACCGAGGTGTTGCGCCAGACCACAGGGGTCAACGTCCAGCACAATGACTCGGACCGTGTGTCCTATTCATCGCGCGGCTATGGCATCAGCAACTTCCAGATTGACGGGATGCTCAACACGTTTGGCTACATGAAGTCCGATTCCGACACCATCATCTATGACCACATCGAAGTGGTGCGCGGCGCCACGGGCTTGACCACCGGCGCCGGAGACCCTTCCGCCACGGTCAATATGGTGCGCAAACGCCCGACGGCCCAATGGCAAGCGCAAACCGGGGTCAAGGCCGGCAGCTATGACAACTACTACAGCTACGTAGACGTGGGCGGTCCGCTGGCATTTGACGGCAAGCTGCGCGGACGGACGGTATTGGCCTACCGCGACAGCCAATCCTTTCGCGACAATTACGGGCTGCAACGGGCGGTCGGCTACGGCATCCTTGAAGGCGACCTATCAGACGATACGGTCTTGGCCGTAGGCTTTGATTACCAGAACAAGCAGGTCCAAGGCACCTCCTGGGGCACCGTGCCCTACTGGAACAGCCAGGGAGGCAAGGCCGGGCTGTCCCGCTCCACCAATATGGCGGCGCACTGGAGTTCCTGGCCGCTCACAGACAAGACCACCTTTGCCACCCTCGATCACCGGCTCGGCGGTGACTGGCATTTGAAAGCGGCCTATACCCATCGCCAAAGCGACACGGATGGCAAGGTGTACTACGGCGGCGCGGGTTTCCCCAATGACGACCGCAGCGGCATGACCGCCTGGGCGAGCCACATGCGCGGCACCTCGAGAATGGAAGCGGTAGACCTCAACCTCGCCGGCAGCTACGCCCTGTTGGGCCGCGAACATGCACTGATGATGGGGTATGGCGAGGCGACACAGCGCGACGTGTCTCCGGTGATGCGCAGCAACATTCCGGACAGCTACTACACAATCGAAGACTGGAAATACATGGGCGGGATCGGCAAGTTCGGCGACACCGTCACCGACCTCAAGGGCGAGCACAGCAGCAAGCAACAGAAAGCCGGTTACCTGGCTACGCGCCTGAGCCTCACCGACCGCCTGCATGCAGTACTCGGAAGCCGCTATGGCAGCTGGGAACTGGAAAGCGCGGCGCCTGAATACGATGGCAATGATCAGCTACTCAGAACCAACAAGACCCGCCAGACCCACAACGATATGTGGACGCCCTACGCTGGCTTGCTTTACGACATCACGCCGGAGTACACCGTTTACGCGAGCTACACCGACATTTTCAAGCCGCAGAGCCTCAAGGACGTCAGCAACAAATACCTGGAGCCGGTGGTGGGCAGCAACTATGAGGTCGGCCTCAAGGGGAGTCTGTTGAATGAGCGCCTGAACGTCGCGGCCGCGTATTTCTGGAGCAAGCAGGACAACGTTGCCGAACGGGATTATTCGGTGCCACCAAACCCAACCACCGGTGAGGAGTACTACAAGTCCGGCGGCAAAGGTAACAAGGTCAACGGCTTCGAATTGGAGGTCGCCGGCGAAGTGATGCCGGACTGGAACCTGACGGCAGGCTACACCTATACCCACTCGGTGAATGGCACGGACAAGCGCAACAACACCGGGCAACCGCTCAACCTGGTGAAGGTCTCCAGCGCCTACCGGTTGCCGGGGGCATGGCGCAACCTGACGGTGGGCGGCGCGGTCAACTGGCAAAGCGATATCTACGAATTCAGCAACAGGCCTACAGGGGAACGCGTGGGCAGTAGGCTAGTGACCGAGCGCGCGAAAATCACCCAACAGGCCTACACCGTGGTCAACCTGATGTCGCGCTACCAGTTTGACGAGCAGGTTTCGGCGTCGATCAACGTCAACAATCTATTTGATAAAAAATATTACGAACGCGTCGGCTTTTATAACGGCGTTTATTGGGGCGACCCGCGTACTGTAACGCTTGCACTGGATTGGAAGCTTTAAAACACACTCCGCGCACACTCCAACCTTAACGAAATCGTTAAGGTTGGACGCTATCCAGTTAAGCTTCGCTTAATCGACCCTGCACATAATCGGCCCCACGAGTCTGATCTAAGAGAACAGACACCGATCACACTTATGGGACTACCGACGATGAAACTCTCAACTCTGATGCTTGCTGGCTTGATGACCCTGACCTCCGCTGCTGCCTTCGCCGAGGGCGGCGCAGAGCGCTCCAAAGAGTTTTATGCCAACTTCAAGTTCATGCAGGACAAGGCGAACGGCACAGCCGAACAAACAGCCTCCAGCGATGTAAAGCAGTCAAACGCGAATGATACAGCGCAACCAAAAAGTTAAGGCAACGTTAACACCTTTGTCATTCCGCTCCGTTGACAAGGGCTAATTTGGCGCCACTCAGTGGCGCCTTTTTTTATTTCGGGTTTAACCCAATAGTTTATAAAGGCTTATTCCAAAACAACATTGCACCATAAGCCGGATCAAACTTGGCGCCATCAAAGCCGAACTTGCGATAAGCCGACTTCGCCACTTCATTACCCTCAAGCACTTCCAGGGTGATCTTGCAGCAGCCGCGTTGACGGGCGATTTCCTCGACCTTTTGCAGCATTTTCTGACTCAAGCCCAAGCCACGGAATTGATCCATCACCACCACGTCGTGCACGTTGACCAATGGGCGGCAGGCGAAGGTCGAGAACCCTTCAAAACAATTCACCAGCCCGGCCGGCTCTCCGTTCACAAATGCCAATACGCTGAACGCGTGCGCACGCTTGGCCAATTCTGCCGGCAACTGCGCCAGCAAATCCGGGTCCAGGCTGTGCCCTCCCCCCATGGGATCTTCGGCGTAATGATTGAGCACCAAAGCGATGGCTTCGGCATGCACGGCATTGGTGTAGCTGGCTTGCAGCACCAGGATGTCAGGGGTGTCCATTTCCTTCCTCGATAACGGCAACAAGGGATTCGGCTCCCTTTGAGAGGCATGATTGTAAGCGTGGACGCGCCGTTAACTGAAGGAGATTAACTACAAATAGGCGTTTGAAAACGCCCAGGTTATCGCCCTAAAAAGGTCGGCACTGCCCGCTCCGCAGGTTTCTTCGCACAGGCCTCAGGCAAAACGCTGCAATTGCATTTCTTGCAGGCGGCTCAAGGTACGGCGGAAGGGAAACTCCAGGTAACCCTCGGTATAGAGCTGTTCGAGCGGCACCTGCGCCTCAATGTATAACGGCACTTTACGGTCGTAGCACTCGTCCACCAAGGCGATAAACCGCCGCACGCTGTCATCGTGCACCGACAGCTCGGGCAATTCGCGATCACCTGCGACCACTCGCTGCGCACCATCTTCGGTACCACGGGCGATCCGACCAGGTCGTTTTTGCGCGCTAAGGTTAGGCACTTCGCCCAGCAGGATCGCCTTGAAACGATCGCAGATCAGCATGAAATCCATGGCGGCCAAGGGTTGCTCGCACAGATCGGCATAACGGCACCACAGCACAGTGTCGCTCGATTGCACCGCAACGATAGAGCGATGCCCCACAGCAACCGGCCCGCTGCGGGTTGGCTGGCCGTCGGCCAATTGCTTGAACACGCCGGCCAGCGCCTCGGGCTGATTGACCCAATAGCGTTGAAGGCTCACACCCGGATGCAACCGGTGATCCTCTCCCCCATCCACCGCGACCACCTGCAGGTGCTGTTGTATGGCCGCAATTCCCGGCAGTAACCGCTCGCGGTTAAAACCATCGGCATACAGCTGGTCGGGCGGTTGGTTGGAGGTGCAGACCATCACCACGCCTTCCTCGAACATCACCTGAAACAGGCGCCCCAGGATAATCGCGTCCCCGATGTCATTGACGAACAGTTCGTCAAAGCACAGCACCCGCACTTCCCGGCTCAATTCCCGAGCAAGCGCCTGCAAAGGATCGTGCGTGCCGGTCAGGTGAAACAGGCGTTGATGCACCCAGCCCATGAAGTGGTGAAAATGCTGGCGACGCGCCGGCACCCTCAGGCTTTGGTAGAACTGATCCATCAGCCAGGTCTTGCCACGGCCCACCGGCCCCCACAGGTAAACGCCTGTGATCGGCGTACGGCCTTGGTGCAAGGCTTCATGGCAGGTTTGCAGCGCATCCACCGCGCGGCGCTGGGCGTCGTCGGCCACGAAGCCCTGTTGAGCGATGGCGTGTTGGTAGGCCGCAAGGGGCGAGTCGAAAGTCATGCCCGCCAGTATGACCTACAGGGAAATATCCAGCCGCGAAATCTTGCCCTGTTCGTTCAAGCGAAAGGTGTAGCGCAGCTCCAAGGGGCTGCCGGGAAAATTGCCGGACACCACGTTGCTAACCAATACTTTGCCCGTACGGTGTTGCACCTTGAGCACTTCGACCCTTGGCTGGTAACGGCGCGCGGTGTCTTCCATCCAGCGCGCGATGGCAGCAGTGCCAACTTGATGCTGCCCCTCGTCGAACACATTGGCGTCGTCGGCAAAACAGCGGGCGACCGCCGAGGTGTCACGGGCATTGGCGGCTTCGAGGTAGGCCACGATGGCCGGTGCCAACTCAGGAATAGACATGGCACAGCTCCTTTCTTGATGATTTGTGACGCCATGCTAAGCCAGGGTTGTGTCAGTTTTTGTCAGGAGTAAACGGCCCGGACTCATTCTGTTCCATCAGCTTGCGCCAGCCGCGCAGCCAGTCACTGCGCCGCCCCGGATAACGCTCGCCATGGGCTTGCGCGCTCGCCACGCGGTCGGTACGAAAGGTGCGATACGCGCCACGCAACTCACACCAGGCCACAATCACCCGCACTTCATTCAGGAAACCCAGGGCCAGGGGCCAGATCAGGCGCTGGCTCTGGGTTTGGCTGGCGTCCGCGTAATCGATATGCAGCTTGGCCTGATTGCGAATGGCCTCGCGAAACACATTCAGCGGCACGCGGTTCTCCGGGTAACCGAACCCAGGCGGGCCGGGCAACACCGTCGGGTTGCGCAAGGCTTCCTGGGCGGCGGGGTCGAGCACATCGGCGATTTTTGCCAAGGCGTTGGCGGCGGCACGGCTGAGTACCTCATCGCCACGCTGGTCCACGTAGCGCAAGCCCAGCACGATGGCCTCGGTTTCCTCGGCGTTCAGCATCAATGGCGGGAGAAACAACCCGCTGCGCAGCACATAACCTACCCCCGCCTCGCCGAAAATCGGCGCTCCCAGCGCCGTTAATTCCGCGATATCACGGTAAAGCGTGCGCTCGGACACCTCCAGCTGCGCCGCCAACACGGCAGCCGTCACCGGGCGTTTCTTACCGCGCAAAGCCTGGAGCAAAGTCAGTAGACGAGTGGTACGCGACACGGAAAGCCCCGCCAGAAAACAAAAGTGCCACAGCTTAGCAGAGCCCCCTGTCAGAAAACGTCAGCAGTGAAAAAGGCCCTTGACCGAATAAATTATAGCGATCATATTTAATACATGTTGCTAGACATGTATGGAACATCACTGCCTCAGGAGTCCTTGTATGCGCAATAAAGTCTTTGGCCGCCGCAGCGGTCTGCAGGTATCTGAACTGGCCTTGGGCACCGGTAATTTCGGTACGGGCTGGGGCCATGGCGCCGAGCGCGATGAAGCCAAACAGATTTTCGACGGCTACTTGGAAGCCGGCGGCAACTTCCTCGATACCGCCAACGGCTACCAGTTTGGCCAGGCTGAAAAACTGCTGGGTGAATTTATCGCCACCGAGCGCGACAACCTGGTAGTGGCCACCAAGTACACCCTGCGCACTCAGCCGTCGGATGAAGGCACGATCAAGCTCGGCAACAACCGCAAGAACCTGGTTCGCTCGGTGGAAGAAAGTCTGAAGCGTCTGAACACCGACCGCATCGACCTGCTCTGGGCGCACATGAGCGACAACGTCACGCCCATGGAAGAGATCCTGCGCGGCCTCGATGACCTCGTCCGTGCCGGCAAGATCCACTACGCCGGCCTTTCCAACTTCCCGGCCTGGCGCATTGCCCGCGCCGACCTGCTGGCCGAAGTGCGCAACTTCGCGCCGATCATCGGCATTCAGGTGGAATACAGCCTGGTCGAGCGCACCGCCGACCGCGAACTGCTGCCGATGGCCGAAGCCCTGGGCCTGGCTGCCACCCTGTGGTCGCCCCTCGGCGGCGGCTTCCTCACCGGCAAGTACCGCAACACCCAGGACGACAACCGCGCCAACAAACTCGGGATCCTGGTGCACGCCGAACACAGTGCCCGTGAAACCGCCGTGTTGGATACCCTGCTGGCAGTCGCCGCCGAAGTGGACGCCTCGCCAACCCACGTTGCCATCGCCTGGCTGCGAGAAAAGGCGCGCCGCTCCACCACCGCACTGATCCCGATCCTGGGCTCACGCACTCGCGCCCAACTGGACAGCACCTTGGGCGCGCTGACTGTGCAACTGTCGGCCGAGCAAGTCAGCCGTCTCGACAACGCCAGCGCTATACCTCTAGGTGTACCGCACGGCATCATCGCCGAGCGTTTCCCCATCGATCACGGCCTGGACACTCCTCGCCCACCCGTTATCTGAGGCGAAAAAAAACGGCCTGTCGAACAGGCCGTTTTTTTATTCAGCGATCCCGCTTAAGCCAGGCTCTTGCTGACCACCTCAAACACATCGCTCGACAGCTCACCCGAAGCCCGAATGCGCTCCAGCTCCGCCTTCATCAGCGCCTGGCGCGCGCTGTCGTATTTGCGCCAGCGGGTCAACGGCGCCAACTGGCGCGACGCGATCTGCGGGTTGAAGCCATTCAACTCGATCACCAGGTCTGCCAGGAAGCGATAACCCGAACCGTCCGCCGCATGGAAGTTGATCAGGTTCTGCCCGGCAAACGCGCCAATCAATGCACGCACCTTGTTCGGGTTCTTCAGCGTGAACGCGGGATGCTCCATCAACGCCTTCACCCGCGCCAGCCCGCCCGGCAAGGTACTGCCGGCCTGTACGCTGAACCACTGGTCCATGACCAGCGGGTTGTCCTTGAAGTTCTCGGCAAACACCGCCAGGGCCTGGGCCTTCTCCGCTTCGAACGGCGAATTCACCAGCACCGCCAGCGCGGTCAGGCGCTCGGTCATGTTGTCGGCGGTGTCGAACTGTTCGAGAGTCGCCGCCAACACTTCCGGCTTGCCGCTGAGCATCAGGTACGACAGCGCAATGTTCTGCAAGGCGCGACGGGCAAAGTGCTCGGCCGCTGCCACATACGGCGTTTGCTTGGACAGCTCGCGATTGGCCTGATATCGCAGCCACAGCGCTTCGTGCAGGTTGTCCGCCAGTTGCTTGCGGGCAAATTCACGGGCGGCGTGGATGGCATCCACATCCGCTACTTCGCTGATTTCGGTCAGATAGGCTTCACCCGGCAACGACAGCATCTCTGCAACCATGGCTTGATCCAGGCTTTCGTCGCTCAACACGCCGCGCAGCGCGGTGATCAAACGCTGATCCATGTGCAACACCTGGCCCTGCTGATGCTGAGCGATCAGTTCCTGCAATACCTGCACCGACAACTGCTGGCCGGCATCCCAGCGGTTGAAGCCGTCGCTGTCATGCTGCATCAGGAACATCAGTTGATCGCGGTTGTACGGGAAGCTCAGCTTCACCGGTGCCGAGAAACCGCGCAGCAGCGAAGGCAATGGCTGCTCAGGAATATCGACGAAGGTGAAGGTCTGCTCGGCTTCAGTCACGGAAATAACACGGGATGTCGCGCCAGCCACCGCTTCCCCGGCCAGGCGCAAGGCGATACCGGTGCCCTTCCCGTCCAGCAAGCCCAGTTCCACCGGAATCACGAACGGCAGTTTTTCCACTTTGTCCGGGGTTTCCGGGCAGCTCTGGCGGAAGTTCAGGCTGTAGGTTTTCGCCGTGGCGCCGTAGGACTCGCTCACCGCCAGGCGTGGCGTGCCGGCCTGGCTGTACCAGCGCTTGAACTGGGTCAGGTCGGCGCCATTGGCGTCTTCCATGGCCTTGATGAAATCATCACAGGTCACGGCCTGGCCGTCATGGCGTTCGAAGTACAGGTCGCTGCCTTTGCGGAAGCCTTCGGCACCGAGCAAGGTGTGGATCATGCCCACAACTTCCGAGCCCTTTTCGTACACAGTCAAGGTGTAGAAGTTGGAGATTTCGATAAAGCTGTCCGGACGCACCGCGTGGGCCATCGGGCCGGCATCTTCGGCAAACTGGTGGGTACGCAGGTACGCCACGTCCTGGATGCGCTTGACCGTGGCCGAGTTCATGTCGGCGGAGAACTGCGAGTCACGGTAAACGGTGAAGCCTTCCTTGAGCGACAGCTGGAACCAGTCGCGGCAAGTCACGCGGTTGCCCGACCAGTTGTGGAAGTATTCGTGGGCGACGATCGCCTCGACCCGCTGGTGCGCGGCGTCGGTAGCGGTTTCGGCGCGGGCCAGCACGGCGCTGGAGTTGAAGATGTTCAGGCCCTTGTTTTCCATGGCGCCCATGTTGAAGTCGTTCACCGCCACGATCATGAAGATGTCGAGGTCGTACTCGCGACCGTAGGTTTCTTCGTCCCAGCGCATGGATTTTTTCAGGCTGGTCATGGCGTGCTGGCACTTGTCGATGTTTTCCGGCTCGACGTAGATGCGCAGCGCCACATCACGATCCGTCATGGTGGTGAAGGTGTCTTCGACACACCACAAATCACCGGCCACCAGGGCAAACAGGTACGCCGGCTTCTTGAACGGGTCTTCCCAGGTCGCCCAGTGGCGGCCATCTTCACCGGGGCCGCTGGCAATCGGGTTGCCGTTGGACAGCAGGATCGGGTAGCGATGCTGCTCGGCGATCACCGTGGTGGTGAAGGTGCTCATCACGTCCGGGCGGTCGAGGTAATAAGTGATCTTGCGGAAACCTTCGGCCTCGCACTGGGTGCAGAACATGCTGCCGGACTTGTACAGGCCTTCCAGGGCGGTGTTGGTTTCCGGGTGGATTTTTACCGTGGTGTCCAGGGTAAAGGTCGCACTGGTCGGCTGCACCGTCAGGTGGCTGTCGGTCAACTGGTAGTCATCAGCGCCCAATTCCTGGTCGGCAAGGTTCACGCTCAACAGCTCAAGCTGCTGGCCGTCCAGCACCAATGGCGGCAAACCGGCGCCGCGCTCAGGGTTGCGGCGCATCACCAGTTGCGCGTGGACCAGGCTGTGGTCCTCGAACAACTCGAAGGTCAGGTGCGTCTCTTCGATCAGGTAGTCCGGCGCCTGATAGTCCTTCAGGTAGATCATCTTCGGTTGTTCGGTGCGCATGGGTGGCATCCTTCTACTGATGCACGGCGAGCTGGTAGGCCGTGTACTTACGAATGTTGATAACGCCGGTGTCGAAGATCAGGTATTGGCCCTTGATCCCCAGCAGCGTGCCTTCGGCAATCGGGTTCTTGTCCAGGTTGAAGCTGACGATCTTGGCCGGATACTGCTCGACCGGGTAGCGGATTTCGATCGGCTCAATGTCGGTTACCGCTTGGATAGCCTGCAGGCCAAAGCGTTCCTGCAAACCGAGCAAGCCTTCGGCGCAGGAGGCGAACAGCTCATCGCGCACCTGCTTGAGGTCGACGGCTTGGGCATCGCCCTTGAGCAGCGCACGCCAGTTGGTCTTGTCGGCGACCTGGCTGCGAAACAGGTCTTCGACGAAACCAGACTGCTGGCGGGTCGCCACGCGCATGATCGGCAGCGCCTGGCTCGCACCCTGGTCCAGCCAGCGCGTCGGCAACTGGGTGGCGCGGGTGATGCCGACCTTGATCCCCGACGAATTCGCCAGGTACACCACGTGGTCGGTCATACAGAATTTTTCGCCCCAGCCCGGATCGCGGCAGGTGCCGGCGTCGTAATGACAACGTTCGGGGCTCATGATGCACAGGTCACACTGGGCCAGCTTGGTCATGCACGGGTAGCAGTAACCCTGGCTGAAGCTGGTCTTGGTCTTGCGGCCGCAATGGCTGCAATGGATGGCACCGAGGTATTCCAGGCGTACGTGGGTACCGATCAACGGGTTGACCGGCACCTCGACATCGCCCAGGCGAAACGCGTATTGAACGGTCGGCTCACCGAGTTGCGCCGACATTTTGCTGACTGCACCGCGACCAATTTCAATCAATGGATCGCATCCGACTTGAACAGGATGTTCGGCACCGGAGCCGACTTGGACGCACATTCCTGCGGGCCCATGTAGCCGGTGCGCTGCTCTTCCGGCAGGTTCTGGATTTCCCAGGCGATCATGGCCTGCAACGACAGCTCGCGCTGTTCGGCGGAGAGCTTGCGGCCATCAGACCACTTGCCGATTTCCACAGCGAGCTTGAGGCTCTCGTAAATATCCGGGGTGATGTTTTCGATCATTTCAGCAAAAGAGGACATAAGGCTCTTCCTTATCAAAGAGAGGCTTTGCGGCGGCTGTACAGCCCGCCCAGCAAACCCGTCAGGCAACCGATAACCAGGCCGCCGACATGGGCAGCGTTGGCGATTTCGCCGAAACCGATCATCGAGACCAGCCCCGACAGGCAAAGCAGCAGCCATACCAGCATCATCACCAGCACCCCACGGGGCAGGCGATAGGCCGGGTTGGGCGAGAGTAATTGAAAAATCCAGCAATGCCCGAGCAGGCCATACAGCACGCCGGACAACCCACCGAACAGGCCAGGGCCGCCAAAAACGTATTGAGCGTAGTTCGACACCAGGCTGAACAACAGCGTCAGGCCCAGCAAGTTGATGCTGCCCTGGCGCGCTTCGATGCGCCGCCCCAGCTCCCAGTACCACATGCCGTTCATGGCCAGGTGCAGGATGCCGAAGTGGATCAGCATCGGCGTGACCAGGCGCCACCACTGCCCCGCTGCCAGGCTATCGGCCAGCGGCGTGAACTGAATGTACTCGCCGATGATGCGAAACTGCAGGAACGTCAGCCAGCTCATGGCTTGCAGGTTTTCACCGAGCAGGGTCACGGCGCCCACGATGATACTTGCCAGCAGCACCAACGCGGTTAACGGGCTGTGCCGCAGTTGCTGGAGAAACCCAGGGCGCTTGATCGGTGCCTGCTCGGGAATATCCAGTTGCTGGTCCGGGTCACCCGCTGGAAAGCGTTGATACAGCACTCGCACGTCGTCGCTGATGGTTTCCGGCACCCACAACACCTGCTCGCCCGCCTCTTCGCTGACGCGGTGGGGCACTTGCATGCGTTGCAGCAACTGGACAAAGCCGCCCAGGTCAACACTCAGGGGCAGGCGCAATACAGCCACGGTACTCATTTGATGACCTCGGGGCGCTCAACGTCGACCCATACGAATTTACTCGGATCCAGGCGGGTTTCCTGATCCAGGCGATAAGCCACCAGCTTGCCGTACAGCACGGCGCTGTAGTCCAGGCAAGCCAGGTTCTCGCGGATCGGCGCCGGTTTGCCGCTGCGCCAGTAGTGACCGACGAACAACAAGGGTTCGTCGACGCCGTAGCGCAGCAGGGAATTCTTTTCGGTGGAAGACAACGGCGTACGCGCTACCGGTTCCGGCAACGCGTCGGGCTGGAACACGATGTCGCCGTAGGTCTTGGGGTCGTCTTCCCAGAACTTGGTGCGAAAGAACGAGCGCGTCAGGCCATCGCCGCCGGTCAGCGTGAGGCCATCGGGCAGGCGCATGTCGGTGCCGCGCAGCAACCGGTCGAAGGCGTTGCAGGCAAAACTGCCCGGCACGGCGGCAGCCTGCAGGAAATGCGCGTCGATGCAGCCGTCGGGGAAGGTCGCGCGCAGCGGCTGGATAAAGCCCTCGTCCCAGCACGCATGCACCACACGGAAACGCCCAGCGTCGACAAACAGCGGCATGTCGTAGAACCAGCCCAGGAAATCATGCCAGTCGCCCGGGTGGTGTTCGAACTGGGTCAGGGTCTCGTGGATCAACCGCGCGTGCCGTGGGTTGTGCTCGCGCACAAACTGCTTGCCACTGCCTGGCGGTGCCGGCGTGGTCCAGCCCAGGGCGTTGAATTCATGGTTGCCCATGATGCACAGCGCCTGGCCGGCCTCGGCCATGTCGTGGACGATATGCAGCGCCTCGCGAATGCGCGGGCCACGGTCGATGATATCGCCGAGGAACACCGCCATGCGCGAAGGATGGCGCCAGGTGCCACCCTGCTTGTGGTAGCCCAACCGGTCGAGCAAATGCTCAAGGGTGTGGGCGCAACCGTGCACGTCACCAATCAGGTCGTAGCTACGCGCGGGATCGAGCATCAGTCGCCTCCACCCCCCAAGCGGCTGCCCCAGCCCAGCTTGGTGCGGCACACTTCGTAGTAGTTGTGGTCCAGCGGGTGGATCAACCGCAACTTCTGTGCCTTCTTGCTCACGGTGATGGTGTCACCGGGGGCGCAGGTGAAATGGTTCTGCCCGTCACACGACACCTGCGGGTAGATCTGCATGTCTTTGGACACCACGATTTTCAGCTCACTGTTGCCGTCGACCACAATCGGCCTGCTCGACAACATATGGGGGTACATCGGCACGATCACAATGGCATCCAGCTTGGGATGCATGATCGGGCCACCCGCCGACAACGCATAGGCGGTGGAGCCGGTGGGCGTGGCTACAATCAGGCCGTCAGCCTTCTGGCTGCACACGAACTGGCCGTCTATATAGAGTTCGAACTCGATCATCCGCGTTGACTTGCCAGGGTGCAGCACCACGTCATTCAGGGCGTCGCCCTGGCCGATGGCTTCGCCGTGGCGGCGCACTTCGGCTTGCAGCAGGAAGCGGTTCTCCACCAGGTAATGGCCATCAAGCACCTTGGCCACTTCGACTTCCAGCTCATCCGGGCGGATATCGGTAAGGAAACCCAGGCTGCCGCGGTTGATCCCCAGCACCGGCACGTTATGCCGCGCCAAGGCACGGGCGGCCCCCAACAAGCTGCCGTCGCCGCCGACCACAATCACCATGTCACAGACTTCGCCGAGCATCTTGCGTGACGAGGTCTGCAGGCCGTGGCCGGGGAGGATTTCAGCGATGGTGTCTTCGAGGATCACATGCAGGTGGCGGTCCAGCAGGAATTTTTTCAGCCGGCGGACGGTGTCCAACACCTGGGTACTGCCCAGGCGACCGATAATGCCGATATTGCGAAATTGCTCCATGGGGCTCCTGCGGGATGTGGGGTGTGGCAAAAAGAAGGATTATGGGCGAAAGGCCGCCCCAGGCAAAATCCTTTGTCGCCGTGACGCCTTGATGACAATGGTTCTCAGCCACCTGCCCGGCACTTAAAAGGCTATGCTCGGACCATGACTGTGTTCCCGGATCTGCATAACCTGCCCCGCCAGCTGCGCCACCCCGAAGTGCGCGACCTGGCGTGGGTGATGCTCGCCCCGCCGATGCTGGCGCAGACACCTTGGCCGCAACGCCATCCGCTTGCCGGTAGCGATTGGGTGCAGGCCCCGCATTTACTGGAGCAGTGGTTGCGCCAACTCGACCGGGACAGCAGCACCTTGCAGCAGTGGTTGAGCCAGTCGCGCACCCGGCGCCTGGGCCTGTATTACGAACGCTTGTGGCAGTTCGCCGTGCAGCATGCGCCGGGGGTTGAGTTGCTGGCGGCCAACCTGCCGATTCGGCGTGCCGGGCATACCTTGGGCGAGTTGGACATGTTGCTGCGTGACCGCGACGGCGTGCATCACCTGGAACTGGCGATCAAACTCTATCTCGGGCCGCAGGATGGCAATGGCCAGGACACGGCGCAGTGGTTGGGACCTGGCTGTCATGACCGGCTGGATCGAAAACTGGCGCACCTGGCCCAGCACCAACTGCCCATCTCAGCGCGGGCGGAAAGTCGCGAGGCGTTGGCGGCGTTGGATATCCAGCAGTTCGATGCGCATTTGTGGCTCGGCGGTTATCTGCTGTATCCCTGGCCTGGCGAGGCCCAAGCCCCCACTGGCGCCCATCCGCACCATTTGCGTGGGCGCTGGTTGCATCAGCGCGATTGGCAAGCGTTTGTCAGCCGTAGCCAACCCGGCCGCTGGCAACCCCTGCCCCGGCATGCGTGGTTGGCGCCAGCGCATTACACGGCGGATCACGTCTGGAGTGAAGAACAGATGCGTGGCTGGCTGGCGGAGCTGGATCCGATGGCGCCGGCGCAGTTGTTGGTGCGCATGGTTCAAGTGGACGAGGATTGGGAGGAAGCCGAGCGGTTGTTTCTGGTGGCGGATCTTTGGCCCGATGTCCCAGGTAAAACCTGACCTGCGCCCTACCCGGCCCCGCTCTCGCTGAGGAAGATCTGCTGGGGCAATTTAAAACCCCTCAACTTGAGCAACGCCAGCGGCCCCGCATCCAACTCGGTGCGCAGATGCCAAATCAGGTTTAAACCATCGGGAGCCTTGAGCACCATGCGGTAGCGGCTGTCACCATCGTCCAGCGGCGTGACCTGGGCTTTTTCCAGCAAGCGGATGAGGCCCCAGGTACCGGGGTAATCACCGAACAACCGTTCGCCGGCCAGCAGGCTGGTCCAGCTCAGGCTCACGCCGGGATAGTCACTGTGCCCCGGCCAATTGAAACGCTGCCAGCTCTCTTTCTGGTTGAAGTACTGGTGTTTGTCGCCGTTGAGGATGAAGGTGGTTTGCACCACATCGCGCACGGGCTTGCCTTGCAGCTCAAAGCTCAGCCCCATGCCGCCGTCGGTGTAGAGCACATCGGCCAGGTCGCTGAGCTGGTTGATGGCCGCCAGAAATTGCGGGTTAAAGCGCAGCCCTTGGCTGTGGCGTGGATCGGCTACCCAACGGCTACCCTCCTTGCGCAACACGCCGCTCAGTTGCCGCTGCAAGAACTGCTCGATGCGCCCAGAGTCTGCACGGATCATCTGGCCCAGCATCGGCAAAGACGCGTCACTGGTAGTAGCTGTGAACGGATAGCGGCTGGCGAACGCATCGTTCCAATGGCTGACGATTGAGCGTTGCCATTGGCTATTGATCCCGGCGGCAGATGGTTGCAAAACACGTTGCCAAGCGTGCTCAAGCGGTTGTACGAACAGCGTTTGTGCCGCCCCACCCCACTCCGAGCCCAGGCTGGCCGCCAATAAGTTCCCATACGCTTGCGTGTCGCTCAGGTCGATGCTGCGACCT
>NZ_JACARN010000086.1:0-6382 GCF_013386605.1 Pseudomonas sp. IPO3749
CCCTTAAATGCGAAGAGCCGATAATCCTCAAATCTTAAGTTTGTGGTAAGGGAAGGGGGGCAGGGTTGATGTGTTGACTCAAAAAATATGAAGTATCCAATTTTTAATTTGAAAGCTGATTGTGACGTGATCTCTTTTACGTGCGTTGTGTTTCGTGCTCTAGGCTTTTAAGTGTATAGCTTTTAAGCGTTGCGTGTAATTAAGGGCGACTTTGGTGTCCACAGAATTTCATGAGTTGAAGAGGGTAAGTCAGTCAGATGTTTGTGGTACTATCGCCCTTAAGTGTCGCGTGTTAGGGGTGTTTTCGCGGCATATTATGAATTTAAAGAGGACTCGATATGAGTGAAAAAAGCGTCCATTATGTTTTGTAAAAAGGACTTGATGTTTTCATTCAGGATTCCGTTTTCATCGAAGAAACTACCTGCATTACCTAGATAGGCCTCGGGTTGCTGCATACATAGTAGGTTAAGAAAAACGAAGCACTGGCGAAGATGATGATTCGCTCCGAACCCACCGATTTGACCAGGCGAAGTAGTAATGATGGCAGCGGGTTTTGCGGCACCCCACGCACTTTTGCCGTAAGGCCGTGATCCTACATCAATAGCGTTTTTTAACGCTCCTGGTATTGATCGATTATATTCCGGCGTTATAAACAAGAAGCCATCAGCGTTATACAGTGCATTTCGAAATGATGTGTAAGAGGGTGGTGGAGTATCTCCATCTAAATCTTGGTTGTAGAGTGGCAGGTCTCCGATTTCCACGATGTTGAGGGTCAGTTTTCCGGCTGTCAGTTCATTAAGTGCGGTAGCAATCTTTCGATTAGTAGAGTCTCTTCTTAAGCTTCCAATTAAAATCGCGATAGAATAAATACGGCTCATTTTGTATTACCTTTTTCGGTGGTTGAAGCACTAGTTTTGGGTGAGAATTCTACGCTGAGTATTTCGAATTATTCTTGATGTTTTATGTTCGTCATCATGTAGTAGGAGAGGGTGCGTTACCTTCAAATGCGTCGCGGAGTAGCCGGTGTATTGGTTCGGCTTCGAGGCGGCGTGGATTTGGATATTGATTACTCAGAACTAGCTCGCAAGCCAGTGAAAGATTTGATTCATGCATGCCAATATCCCGAAGTGATGTTGGCGCGCCGTTTTTTGAAGCTAAATCGTATATTCCGGCAGGGGCACTTTCGGAGCCGATGGCCCGTGCGATAATTTCCATCGCCTCTGGCGCGGCTTCTGCGTTATAGGCGAGTGCGTGTGGCAGAATGACGGAATGAACTTCAGCATGTGGTAAGTTAAAACTGCCACCGAGGGTATGACACAGTTTGTGGTGGAGGGCCATTGTCACACTGCCAAGTACACCCCCGCATAACCAAGCCCCATAGAGTGCATCGGAACGTGCAACTCTCATTTCACCAGTGCTGCAGAAGTTGCCATCATTTTTGCGGAATTTGGGAATTGCGCGAGCCAGAGCGGCTATACCCGCTTCAGCCATTATATTCGTGACTGGATTTCGATTTTTGGCATACAGACCCTCAGCGCCGTGAGCAATAGCGTTCAAGGCGCTGGTGATGCTAATGTCTATCGGTAATTCTAAAGTCAAATCAGCGTCGTACAAAACGGTCCGAGGTAATACTTTTGGATCTGTGCCAGTTTTTTTTATCCCAGCCTCAGTTATACCGTATATCGCGGTCATTTCCGACCCTGAATACGTTGTGGGAATCGCTACCGTTGGAATGCCTAACTCACGGGCAATGGCTTTTCCCAAACCTATGGTAGAACCGCCACCGATGGTGATTAGACCATCAGCTCCTATTCTTTTCACTAACGCACATGCCTCACGCACTAATTCGAGGGGAACGTGCATTGCCGCGCGGTCAAAGATACCTGCCACCCTTTGGGCTCCGAGGATTACACTCACCATTTCGGCCAGTGGCCTCTGGCGAGGTGTGCTAATGAGTAACGGACGTGTAAACCCTAAAACATCGATTTCTGCGCGGAGTTCGCTTAAGCGTCCAGCACCGAATAGAACACGTTGTGGAAACGTTGCATATGTAAAATTTTCTAATAACGTACTTTCATAGTTTGAGTTACTATTTTTTTTCATCGCTGAATCCTTAGTATTGTTTTGGGGAGCTGAAAGCTCGTTAATTCTTGATCAGCCTGCGGATGATTTGCAAAAAAATTATCGTTTTGAACAGACTAAATAAGTGGACGTTAAATTCGTTTATGTTCCCATTGACGGTAAACGGACCGGGTTAAGCTGCATTATGGGGTTTCGTAAATTTAATTGATTTATAGAGCTCTTCGGTTTACCAGCTTGGCTTGCTGGGCAAAAAAAACGCGAAAATTGCTCCGGCGCAGTAAAGCGCCGCACATAGGCAAAGTGCCAATGAAAAGCCGATCTGGTTCGAAAGAGAACCCAGCGCAAACGGTGCCAGCGCTGAAATGCCACGACCTATGTTGAAACAAAATCCTGCACCAGTCGTTCTGATATGAATCGGATATAGTGACGCAAAGTAGGAGCCATAAAGCCCTGGGAACACCAGAAAGAAAGCGTAAGTAACTCCTAGCGCCATGAGGGTCGCTCGATCTTCAGCATACGCAAAGAATGGAAGAACCATGGCGGTCGCGAGCAGTGAAAGCACGACTAATAAACGCTTTCCATAACGGTCTGCAAAAAAACCAAAAATCAAATAACCTATGAATGTGGATGCGTTCAATACAAATAAATATCCCGACATTGATTTGAGATCAAAGCCTCGCTCTGCTGCCAAGTAGGTTGGTAACCAAGATGTTACCCCCCAGTACGCGAGGAGTGAAGATGATGCTGATAACGTGGCGAACATTGTCTGGCGCAAAAAATTTCCACTGAAAATCTCAAGTGGCCCAGAAGTGTTTTCAACGGTCGCAGTGACGTCACGCTCGGAAATCCATTTTGGCGATTCTGGTACAAAATAGAAAACGTATATGATTGGAATGATCGTAGAAACACCGCAGGTGAAGAACAGTGCTCTCCAGCCGTAATCAGGTAAAATAAGCGCTGAGAGCACTGCGGCAAACCCGGCGCCTAGAGGGAATGAACTCAACACTAACGACGTGGCTCTAGCCTGTTTCTCCTTTGGCCAGGTTTCGGAGATGTAAGCGGACACAATGCTCCAGACACCACCGAGCCCGAGTCCTGCGGCGAACCTTAGCACTAACATTTGTTCCCAGGAGTGAAGCTCTGCCATAATGCAGGTGCATAATCCAAAGAAGGTTAACGATGACAGGAGGGCTCGCCTTCTTCCAAATTTATCTGACATCCATCCGACTGTAACGCTACTCAGGCCTATCCCTAATAAAGTAGCTGTTACTAGCAGCCCCGCGTCTGTCCGCGATATCCCTGTATCGATTATGATTGAAGGTAGCGCAATGGCCAGTATAACTATCTCTAATGCATCGAACATATAGCTCAGAAAGCCTCCGATGAGCACATGGTGCTTAACGCATATCATTGTTGCCTCCTGTAGTTTTTGTAAGATACATCATTTGCAATGACTCGCGAGTAGCTCTTTTGCAAGGCGCACCGCAATGTTATTCTTTCTAAACACGCAGAAACAGACAGAGTTCTGGCAAACACCTTTCTACTCAGTGGAATACTGGCATGGACCGTTTTCGCGAAATTGAACTTTTTGTACACGTGGCAGAGGCAGCAAGCATTAGTCGTGCTGCTGACGTCCTGGGCCTACCGGTATCCAGTGCTAGCCGCCACCTAAGCATGCTTGAGACGCGGCTCGGAGTGCGCCTGGTGCATCGCACCACCCGCTCCCTTGCGTTGACAGAGGTCGGTATGGAATTTTATCGTCGTTGCAAGGACGTTTTGTCCGACCTAGGCGAGGCTGAAGCAGTTGCAAAGGATGCGGTTGGTAATCCTCGTGGAACATTAAGAATCACTGCGTCCCTTTCTTTTTGCTTGTTGCATATTGAGCCGCTTTTACCTGCGTTTAATAAAGCCTATCCAGATATTAGTGTCGATATTATCGCAGCTAATCAGTACTTAGACGTTGTGGAAAATAATGTGGATTTGGCAATTCGTACACGTGAATTTGAAGCAGACAGCAATTTGACCATCAGAAAGCTTGCTGTAACAAAACGAGTTCTTGCTGCCTCTCGAGAATATCTCTCTACGTATGGTATGCCTGTTATACCAGAGGATCTAACCAAACATAAAATGTTAATTTACAGTTATGCGAACAATCCTAATGAGTTGCCTTTTGAAAAGGGTAATCAAAAAGTAATCGTGAATCTTAACCCTTCGTTGCGTACGAATGATGGCCAAATAGCCATTAATGCTGCTTTGCATGGAATGGGTATCTTGGCACAGCCAAAATATGCTATTTATGATCATATTGAGAATGGAGAGCTTATTACATTACTTAATGATTGGGACTTGCCGCGCCTTACTATGAATATCGCCTATCAGACACGGCGGTACCTCCCTAACAAGGTCAGAGTTTTCGTTGATGCCTTAACTGACCACTTTTTGAGGAATGATTTCGAGCGTCGTTGGAGCTAACAGTGAATTTTTTGAGCTTGTAGTTTTAACGATCCTTCTCAATCGTTAAGGCGCAGCTTTGCAATATTTTTGAAGTAACAGGCATTTACCGTGCTCGTGAAAAAAGGCACTAATTGTTTAGAACTTATCACTCTTATGCGCTAACAAGTCTTTCAGGGAACGATCAAATTTTTGTAGCGCGCTGATTTGCACATTCTTTTGCTCATTAATGTCAGAAACAATTTCCTCAGTGCGTTTGTTGCCCGCCCAAATCGGAGAGAGTATTTTTTCATCACTTCCTTTTGCCGTTCCGAGATGATTGTAGCTTCTATCGTAGAAATGTGCCGCTACATTCGCCTTAATTTCGGAGTTTCGAGAGGTGATAAGTTGAAAACGAAAGTCGACCACTACCAAAATATCGGGTTTCGCTGCTTTTAGGCTCAGCACATCCGGATATTCTTTCACTTGGCCGAACTCCCGTCGAAGAGAGGCCTTCAGCCAGTCTACCGCCAGATGAGGGTCTGACGTTGATATGTACGCGTCACGAATCGACTCTACTAGGAGATTCTTGCCGAAGCCAGTACCCGCGCTGTTATGGTATTGTCGTAGATACGTTAGATTGGTTTGGGTATTTTCGCTAAGTATCACTCCTATAGAAATCTGATCGCCAGTCGGTATGAAGTCTTCTTTAGTGCGGTTCATAGAAATGCCCAGAACAGTATCTGGTAGCACAATTGCTGGTGGTGCGACAGGAGTTGAACAACCGGTTAGTACACATATTATGGCTAGTGTGCAGAATGTACCTAGTTTCATTAGGGATCCCCCAAAAAACAGTTATGTACCAACATTTTACTGTGCGTTATTGATTTTTAGATAATGTATCGGTTTTCAAACAAACGTCTTCAATGAATTTTAGACACCGCTAATACCCAGTCTTTGCAGTTAGATTGCACACCTTGATTTCGTAGGCCCGTATTTGGAACTAGGGGAGCTCCGATAAAATCCGCGATTTCAGCCTAAGCGCGCTAACGCAGAGCGTTATCAATTTGAAGCGTCCGATAGGCTGTACATGGTTATCACCCCCACTTTTCGGCGCGATTTGCGCGTTTACCGGCGCCACTTACCTGTGCCTAACAGCTGCTTACTTGCCGCTCATGGGATGTACGGCGCAATCAACGTGTTAGGTCAATCCGAAAAGTCGCACATTCATATGGCTGACCTGACCCTTCTCCTTACCCCGAAACCGACTTTTGAGCTTTGTCCTAGTTTGCGTATATGTCTCAAGCACCCACTACTACGCTTCGCTTTAGGGGCCAGGCTCCACTCCCTATTTCGAATAGTTACGGTGTCGTCCGTCCTCCCAGATAGCTGCTCGGTCAAATCCTCATACTGCGTGTCGACTTCCGTATAATCGGCATCGGTATACACAGATTTTTTTACTATACCACAGGTCGGTGATTGGCTTGATGTTAGCTACTGATACCGTTCCCTCATGTTATAAGCAGCATTTTAGGAGCTCTAGGCACTTAGATAAACTGGCCCAATTCGTTTTGTCCTTACGGAAAATCGTACAATGATGCTTGACTGGTCGATCTCAGTGTGTGCTTTCAACCGCATTCTTCAAGTAGATAGTTTTAGTGAGGCATCAGCAATCTTTAGATGTAACTAATAGTACCACTTCAGGATAATTATGGTTTCGGTATTTAAGGTTGCTTACCTCGTATGACTTTCAGGGTTTCCCCGCGGCAGAATGTACCGCCATTATTCCTCGCTCGTATGCCCCTCTGATCCATGCTGGCCGCATACCATTAGCGATTTCGTGGCTTTCCATTCTCACGGGCTCTGGCGG
>NZ_JACARN010000087.1:0-22526 GCF_013386605.1 Pseudomonas sp. IPO3749
GCCCATGGTTACTTTTGGGCTCTTTTCAAAAGTGACCCGCCGTAAGGGCGGAACCAATATCAGCCGTTACCTAAAAAACGGATATGTACTCAATAAAACCAACCGACCCCAAACCTGGCCCAACTCTTGCTCTACCTCCCAATACTGCATCCCCGACCCCCATGCAGTGGAGACCTTTACCTATGCCAGTCGCCCCGAATTCGCTCCTTCAGGCTGCCCCCGCGGCCAAGCCTCAAGCGCCCGCCGCCAACCCACCGGCAGTGGCTGCGGACCCACGGGACAAGGGCCCTGGCTTCGCTCAAGTGTTCGCCAACCAGGCTTCCAAACCCACGGTCAAGTCCGACGACAACTCGCCCAAGCCCACCGCCGGCAAGTCCTCCGACGCCAGCGCCAAGCCAGCGGCCAGCAGCGACAAACCTGCCGCCAGCACGCCAGCCGTTGCCGATAGCGGCAAACCCTTGCCTGCCACCCCGCCGGCCAAGACCGACGACAGCGCCAGCAAAGATGACGAGGCGCCAACCGACCCGACCCTGGTGCAGCAGCCTCCGGCTGACCCGGTGGTCGACCCGGCCCTGATTGCGACCGTCACTCCGGTAGCTGTGCCAGTGCCAGTGGAAACCTCGGCGCCAGTCACCACGGCCAAGGATGACAAGGCCCAGCCGGTGGTCGCGGCTCCGGTAGCGGCGACCGAGGAAGCCAAGCCAGTCTTCGATCCGGAAGCCGATCCTTTGGACGCCATGCCCGCCGTGCGCCTGGCGATGGAGCAGGGCGGCCACGTCTCGGCCAGCAGTCAGGCCCAGGCCAAAACCGCCCCGGCAGCGACCCAGGATCAACCCACCGCCGCCCAGAACTTTGCCGCCGGCCTGGCCAATATGGTCGACCAGCAAGCCACCAAGGACAGCACTGACACGGGCGGCGACAAGGCCTTCGGCGGGTTGATCGAAGACGGCCTCAAAGACCTGAAGAACGCCAGCAGCGATACCCGTGTCGATGACTTCGCCAACCGCCTGGCGGCATTGACCCAGGCCGCCACGCCGAAAACCGCCAACGCTTTGCCGCCGGTGACCAATGCGCCATTGGCCATGCACCAGAGCGGCTGGACCGACGAAATCGTCAACCGCGTGATGTACCTGTCCAGCGCCAACCTCAAGTCGGCGGAGATCCAGTTGCAGCCGGCCGAGCTCGGTCGCCTGGATATCAAGGTCAACATGACCGCCGACCAGCAAGCCCAGGTCAACTTCATGAGCGCCCACCCGGTGGTGCGTGAAGCGTTGGAAAGCCAGTCCGGCCGCTTGCGCGAGATGTTCGCCCAGCAGGGCATGGGGCAGGTGGACGTCAACGTATCGGACCAATCCCGTGGCCAGGAGCAACAGCAGCAACAGGCCCAGACCGGTGGCGTGAGCCGCAGCGGTGGGCGTAGTGACAGCGGTGACAACGGCGCGCACGTTGACGTGGCTGAAGCCGTGGCACCCGTGACCTCTAATGTGATCGGCTCCAGCGCCGTCGACTACTACGCCTGACTCGAGCCCTGCACAGGCCTATATGTGGGAGCGGCGGTGCGACGACTCGACTTGCTCGCGAATGCGGTGGATCAGTGACAGATGTATCAACTGACATACCCCATTCGCGAGCAAGCCCGCTCCCACATGGGATCTCCAGCGTGACATGTGTCCCTTTCTCCCAGACAACTCTGGCATAACACTTGCTCTTGCCTTTCCGTAGATCTATGAATCCCCGAATAGTGACGGATTATTGGCATGGCGAAGAGCGACGACGCAGCAAAAGCACCCGCAGGCAAAGGTAAGCTCAAGCTTATCCTATTGATAGTCCTGGGCCTGCTCCTGGCCATCGGCGCCTCGGTCGGCGGCACCTGGTACATCATGCACAGCAGTGCCAGCAAGCCGGCACCTGCCGCCGAAACCGCCAGTAACGTCAAGCAACCGGCAATCTTCGAGCCGATGCTTCCGGCCTTTGTCGCCAACTTCAATCAGAACGGTCGCCAACGCTACCTGCAGGTGAGCATCACCTTGCTGGCGCGTAATGCCTCGGACCTGGACGCCCTCAAGGTGCACATGCCGGTGATCCGTAACAACCTGGTGATGCTGTTCTCCAGCCAGAGCTTCGACACACTTGCCACCCCGGTGGGCCAGGAAATGCTGCGCCAGAAGGTCACCGCCAGCGTGCAGGAAGTGGCCCAGAAGGAACTCGGCAAAGTCGTGGTCGAGCAGGCGCTCTTCACTAACTTCGTATTGCAGTAGGATCACGACATGGCCGTGCAAGACCTGCTGTCCCAGGATGAAATCGACGCGCTGCTCCATGGCGTCGACGATGGTCTGGTACAGACCGAAATGGCTGCCGAGCCCGGCAGCGTCAAAAGTTATGACCTCACCAGCCAGGATCGTATCGTCCGTGGACGCATGCCGACCCTGGAGATGATCAACGAACGTTTTGCCCGCTACACCCGCATCAGCATGTTCAACATGCTGCGCCGCTCGGCGGACGTGGCGGTAGGCGGCGTGCAGGTGATGAAGTTCGGTGAATACGTGCACTCGCTGTACGTGCCCACCAGCCTCAACCTGGTCAAGATCAAACCCCTGCGCGGCACCGCGCTGTTCATCCTGGATGCCAAGCTGGTGTTCAAGCTGGTGGACAACTTCTTCGGCGGCGACGGCCGTCACGCCAAGATCGAAGGCCGTGAGTTCACCCCGACCGAATTGCGGGTGGTGCGCATGGTGCTGGAACAGGCCTTCATCGACTTGAAGGAAGCCTGGCAGGCGATCATGGAAGTCAATTTCGAGTACATCAACTCGGAAGTGAACCCGGCCATGGCCAACATCGTCGGCCCCAGCGAAGCCATTGTGGTCTCCACTTTCCACATCGAACTCGATGGCGGTGGCGGCGACCTGCACGTGACCATGCCGTACTCGATGATCGAGCCGGTGCGCGAGATGCTCGACGCTGGCTTCCAGTCCGACCTGGACGACCAGGACGAGCGCTGGGTCAAGGCCCTGCGCGAAGATCTGCTGGACGTCGACGTGCCACTGAGCGCCACCGTGGCCCGTCGCCAGTTGCGCCTGCGCGATATTTTGCACATGCAGCCGGGGGACATCATTCCCGTCGAATTGCCGGACGAAATGATCATGCGCGCCAACGGCGTGCCGTCATTCAAGGTCAAGCTCGGTTCCCACAAGGGCAACTTGGCTCTTCAAGTGGTCGAACCGATCAATCGTCGCTGATCAACACTAATTTCTGCTCCGCCGAGGACATGTAATGGCTACCGAACACGAAAACACTTCCGCCGAAGACCAGGCCCTGGCTGACGAATGGGCGGCTGCCCTGGAAGAAACCGGCGATGTCGGCCAGGACGACATCGACGCGCTGTTGGCCGCTGATGCCGCCACCGCGCCGGCCGGCAACCGCCTGCCGATGGAAGAATTCGGCAGCGTGCCGAAGAACAACGACCCGGTGACCCTCGATGGCCCGAACCTGGACGTGATCCTCGACATTCCGGTGTCGATCTCCATGGAGGTCGGCAGCACCGAAATCAACATCCGCAACCTGCTGCAACTCAACCAGGGCTCGGTGATCGAGCTGGACCGCCTGGCCGGCGAGCCGTTGGACGTGCTGGTCAATGGCACCCTGATTGCCCACGGCGAAGTGGTGGTGGTCAACGAGAAGTTCGGCATCCGCCTGACCGACGTGATCAGCCCGAGCGAACGCATCAAGAAGTTGCGCTGAGATGAAGTATTCGATGGCGGGACTGTTTCTGGCGCTGCCATTGAGCGCCCTCGCGGCTGAGCCGGTCGCGCAAGCCACCGCAGCCGCAGCGCCGGTGGTGAGCAGCGGCATCGGCGGGCAATTGACCCAGTTGGTGCTGGGCCTGTTGCTGGTGGTGGGTTTGATCTTCGCACTGGCCTGGCTGCTGCGCCGGGTGCAGCGCGTGGGGCCGGGCAATGGCCAGGTAATCGAGATGATCGGTTCCCGCGCCCTCGGCCCGCGTGATCGGCTGGTGCTGGTGCAAGTGGGCGAGGAGCAGATCCTGCTCGGCATCACGCCCGGTCGCATCACCCCGCTGCATGTGCTCAAGACCCCGGTGAGCGTGGATCAGAGCCAGTCCGCCACGCCAGAATTCGCCCAGCGCCTGATGGAGTTGCTGGGCAAGGATCAGAAGGATAAGAAGTAATGCGCGTTTTATTGACGCTCATGCTGTTGCTGGCGGCGCCATTGGCGTTTGGCGCCGATCCGCTGTCGATCCCGGCGATCACGCTGGGCACCAACGCGGCCGGCGCGCAGGAATATTCGGTCAGCCTGCAGATCCTGCTGATCATGACCGCGCTGAGCTTTATCCCGGCGTTTGTCATGCTGATGACCAGCTTCACGCGGATCATCATTGTGTTCTCGATCCTGCGCCAGGCCCTGGGCCTGCAGCAGACGCCGTCGAACCAGATCCTCACCGGCATGGCCTTGTTCCTGACGCTGTTCATCATGGCGCCGGTGTTCGACAAGGTGAACCAGCAAGCCCTGCAACCCTACCTGGCGGAGAAAATGACCGCCCAGGACGCGATCGACAAGGCCCAGGGGCCGATCAAGGACTTCATGCTGTCGCAGACCCGCTCCAGCGACCTTGAGCTGTTTATGCGCCTGTCCAAGCGTACCGACATCGCCACCCCGGACCAGGCGCCGCTGACCATCCTGGTGCCGGCGTTCGTCACCTCCGAATTGAAAACCGCGTTCCAGATCGGCTTCATGATCTTCATTCCGTTCCTGATCATCGACCTGGTGGTGGCGAGCGTGTTGATGGCCATGGGTATGATGATGCTGTCGCCGTTGATCATCTCGTTGCCGTTCAAGATCATGCTGTTTGTGCTGGTGGACGGCTGGGCGCTGATTATCGGCACGTTGGCCGGCAGTTTCGGCGGGGTATAGCGCAATGACGCCAGAAGTAGCTGTCGACCTGTTCCGTGAAGCGCTGTGGCTGACCACCGTGATGGTCGCCGTGCTGGTCGTGCCGAGCCTGTTGGTGGGCCTGCTGGTGGCGATGTTCCAGGCCGCAACCCAGATCAACGAACAAACCTTGAGCTTTTTGCCGCGTCTGTTGGTGATGCTGGTCACCCTGATCGTGGCCGGCCCTTGGCTGGTGCAGACCTTCATGGAATACATCCTGCAGTTGTACGGCAGTATTCCGCAGTTGATCGGCTGACCGGATGCAGTCGTTGCTGGCATTGACCGATACCCAGATCAGCACCTGGGTGGCGTCCTTCATCCTGCCGCTGTTTCGCGTGACGGCGATGTTGATGGCCATGCCGGTGTTCGGCACCACCCTCGTACCACGTCGCGTGCGCCTGTACTTCGCGGTGGCGATTACCGTGGTGATCGTGCCGGGTTTGCCGCCGATGCCGCCGGTCAATGCCATTGACCTCAGCGCCTTGCTGCTGATTGCCGAACAGATCCTGATCGGCGCGCTGATGGGCTTCTCCCTCACGCTGTTTTTCCAGGCCTTTGTGGTGGCCGGGCAGATCATCTCGATCCAGATGGGCATGGGCTTCGCCTCCATGGTCGACCCTACCAACGGTGTGTCGGCGGCGGTGATCGGGCAATTCCTGACCATGCTGGTGACCTTGCTGTTCCTGGCAATGAACGGCCACTTGGTGGCGTTCGAGGTGATGACCGAAAGCTTCACCACCTTGCCGGTGGGCTCGGGGCTGGTGGTCAATCATTTCTGGGAAATCGTCGGGCGCCTGGGCTGGGTGTTCGGCGCGTCGCTGTTGCTGGTGTTGCCGGCGATTACCGCGTTGCTGGTGGTCAACATCGCGTTCGGCGTGATGACCCGTGCGGCGCCGCAGCTGAACATCTTCTCGATTGGTTTCCCGTTGACCCTGGTCTTGGGCATGGGGATTTTCTGGATCGGCCTGGCCGACATTCTCAATCAGTATCAACCGCTGGCGACCGACGCCTTGCAGTTCTTACGTGATCTGGCACGGGCGCGCTGAGCCATGGCCGAGAGCGAGAGTGGTCAGGACAAAACAGAAGACCCCACGGAGAAGCGCAAAAAGGACTCCCGGGAAAAGGGCGAGATTGCGCGCTCCAAAGAGCTGAACACTGTTGCGACCATGATGGCCGGTGCCGGCGCCTTGCTGATCTACGGCGGCGGCCTGGCGCTGGACTTGATGGAGCTGATGAAGCACAACTTCACCTTGCCCCGTGAAGTACTGCTCAACCCCGATGCCATGGGTCAGTACCTGTTGCACTCGGGCAAGATCGCGATCCTGGCGGTGCAGCCGATTTTGATCACGCTGCTGCTGGCCGCGCTGATCGGCCCGGTCGCCCTCGGTGGTTGGCTGTTTGCCGCCGGCAGCCTGGCGCCGAAGTTCAGCCGCATGAACCCCGCCGCCGGGCTCAAGCGCATGTTTTCCGCCAAGGCCTTGGTGGAGCTGCTCAAGGCCCTGGCCAAATTCATCCTGATTCTGTTTGTGGCGCTGATGGTGTTGTCGTCCGACATCGACGACCTGCTGCGCATCGCCCATGAACCGCTGGAGTCGGCGATCATCCACAGCGTGCAGGTGGTGGGCTGGAGCGCGCTGTGGATGGCCGCCGGGCTGATCATCATTGCCGCGGTGGATGCGCCGATCCAGTTGTGGGAAAGCCACAAGAAACTGCTGATGACCAAGCAGGAAGTGCGCGACGAGCACAAGGACCAGGAAGGCCGTCCTGAGGTCAAACAGCGTATTCGCCAACTGCAACGGGAAATGTCCCAGCGCAAGATGATGGGCGCAGTACCCGACGCCGACGTGGTCATCACCAACCCGACCCACTACGCCGTGGCGCTCAAATACGACCCGGAGAAGGGCGGCGCGCCGATGCTGTTGGCCAAGGGCAGTGACTTTACGGCGCTGAAGATCCGCGAAATCGCCGTGGCCAATGACATCCTGCTGCTGGAATCGCCGGAGTTGGCGCGGTCGATCTTCTATTCCACCGACCTGGACCAGGAAATCCCCGCTGGGCTCTACCTGGCCGTGGCTCAGGTGTTGGCGTACGTCTATCAGATTCGCCAGTACCGCGCGGGCAAGGGCAAACGGCCGGATCCGCTCAAGGATCTGCCGATTCCACCGGATTTGCGCCGCGATTCCTGATTTCTCACGCCCTACCACTCGTCGTGAATGCCTGTCTACCTGTCAACTTTGACAGTAGGCAGAGGGGCGTTCTCGCGGTTCTATTGCCTGAAGAACTGCGCGAACGCTGTAGATGAGAGGCAGGGAGAGTGGTTTTGAAGGCGGTCAGAGGCGCTGTCAAATATTACGACCAGCAATCCGGGGTGGGTTGGATTGTCCTGGAAAATGGCGAAGATGACGTGCGAGTGAATTTCATCGGTTCGCGAGGCATTCGGCTAGCCGTGGGCCTACGGGTGGAAGTCCGGAGAGTCCATGGGCCCGACGCGGTCTATGCATCCGACGTTCGCGTTATCCCGTAAGTCAGGAGAACGGCAATGGCAACAGGTACGGTGAAATGGTTTAACGCGGCGAAGGGGTTTGGGTTTATTACTCAGGAGGGCGGGGGCGATATTTTTGTCCACTTTTCCGCCATCAAGGGCGACGGTTTCAGGACGCTTGAAGAGAACCAAAAAGTAGAGTTCGAGGTAACGCAGGGGGCCAAAGGCGCTCAGGCCGAGAACGTCCGCGTTGTGTGAGGTCTTCCGCCACTCATCGGCAACTCTCCAGACCTGTCAGTTTTGACAGTAGACCTTTTTGTTGGTCCTACGCTTAGATGGGGTCGTGTTACCGCGCAACGGGTGCGGTAACTTGAATGAATCAAGGAGAGTCATCATGGCGACTGGAACCGTTAGTGTGTCCGATCCAAACAAAGGCTATGTAATTATTACCCCTCGCGATGGTAGCGGGGATATCACGGTAGATTGGCAAGATCTTCAAGCCGCTGGTTTGACCGATCTGAAAGCGAATGAAGGGGTGACTTTCGACAAAGGTGCCGATGGCCGTATTCAGCACCTAAGACGCGGTTAGTTGTTAACCTTTCCCAAAAGAATTCCCCACCTGTATTCCTCTTGAACAAAGTTGGAAGGCTTCTTGCAATACCGCCTGCAAGACGCCCAATTGCGTCAAAACTTTGCTTCAAAGGACACGAGGAATACCGGTGGTGGATCGCTCTCAAATGCTCGGCAACGCCCGCAGCACCCTGACTGACCTCTCGCGAGGCAATCTGGGTGTGCCGTTGTTGTTGCTGGTGATGCTGGCAATGATGATGTTGCCGATGCCGCCGTTCCTGCTGGACGTGTTCTTTACCTTCAACATTGCCCTGTCCGTCGTGGTCCTGCTGGTGTGTGTATACGCCCTGCGGCCATTGGATTTCGCGGTATTCCCGACCATTCTGCTGGTGGCGACCCTGTTGCGGCTGGCGCTGAACGTGGCGTCGACGCGTGTGGTCATGCTGCACGGCCAGGACGGCCACGCCGCCGCCGGTAAGGTGATCCAGGCGTTCGGTGAGGTGGTGATCGGCGGTAACTACGTGGTCGGTATCGTGGTGTTCGCGATCCTGATGATCATCAACTTCGTGGTGGTAACCAAGGGCGCCGGGCGGATTTCCGAGGTGAGCGCGCGGTTTACCCTCGACGCGATGCCCGGCAAGCAGATGGCCATCGACGCCGACCTCAACGCTGGCCTGATCGACCAGAACCAGGCCAAATCGCGCCGCCTGGAAGTGGCCCAGGAAGCCGAGTTCTACGGTTCCATGGACGGTGCCAGCAAATTCGTACGCGGTGACGCCATCGCCGGCCTGCTGATCCTGTTCATCAACCTCATCGGCGGCATGGCCGTGGGTATCTTCCAGCACGGCATGACCTTCGGCGATGCGGGCAAGGTCTACGCCTTGCTGACCATCGGTGACGGTTTAGTGGCGCAATTGCCATCACTGTTGTTATCAACAGCGGCGGCCATCATGGTGACCCGTGCTTCGGGCTCCGAAGACATGGGCAAGCAGATCAGCCGGCAGATGTTCGCTTCGCCCAAGGCGCTGGCCGTGGCGGCGGGCATTATGGCGATCATGGGCATTGTGCCGGGCATGCCGCACGTGTCGTTCTTGAGCATGGCGGCCCTGGCTGGCGGTGCTGCCTACCTGTTCTGGAAGAAGCAGAACCAGGTCAAAGTCATCGCCCAGCAAGAGATCGCACGCCAGCAGGAATTGCTGCCATCCCCGGCCCGCGCCCAGGAAACCAAGGAGCTTGGCTGGGATGACGTCACCCCGATCGACATGATCGGCCTGGAAGTCGGCTACCGCCTGATCCCACTGGTGGACCGCAACCAGGGCGGCCAACTGCTCGCGCGGATCAAGGGCGTGCGCAAAAAACTGTCCCAGGACCTGGGCTTTTTGATGCCTACCGTGCACATCCGGGACAACCTCGACCTGGCGCCGAGTGCCTACCGCCTGACCCTGATGGGCGTGATCCTGGCCGAAGCCGAGATCTACCCGGACCGCGAACTGGCGATCAACCCCGGGCAGGTGTTCGGCAGCCTCAACGGCATTACCGCCAAAGATCCGGCTTTTGGCCTGGACGCGGTATGGATCGAAATCAGCCAGCGCAGCCAGGCACAATCCCTCGGCTACACCGTGGTGGACGCCAGCACCGTGGTCGCAACGCACCTCAACCAGATCCTGTACAAGCACTCCCACGAGCTGATCGGCCACGAGGAAGTCCAGCAATTGATGGGTTTGCTGGGCAAAGCGTCGCCGAAACTGGCCGAAGAGCTGGTGCCGGGCATTCTGTCGCTGTCGCAATTGCTCAAGGTGTTGCAGGCGCTGCTGGCCGAACAGGTGCCGGTCCGCGACATTCGCAGCATTGCCGAGGCCATCGCCAACAATGCCGCCAAGAGTCAAGATACTGCCGCCCTGGTGGCCGCGGTGCGCGTCGGATTGTCGCGCGCAATCGTCCAAAGCATTGTAGGGCTTGACTCCGAGCTGCCTGTGATCACCTTGGAACCCAGGTTGGAACAAATATTGCTCAATAGTATTCAGAAGGCAGGACAAGGCCAGGAAGAGGGCGTTCTGCTGGAGCCAAGCATGGCTGAGAAGCTGCAGCGTTCGTTGATCGACGCCGCGCAGCGCCAGGAAATGCAGGGCCAACCGGTGATCCTGCTGGTGGCAGGCCCCGTCCGGGCGATGTTGTCGCGGTTTGGACGCTTGGCAGTACCGAATTTGCACGTATTGGCTTATCAGGAAATTCCTGACAACAAGCAAGTGACTATCGTCGCGACAGTAGGGCCCAACGGCTGAGGGTAGTGGGTTATGCAAGTGAAGCGTTTTTTCGCCGCCGATATGCGTCAGGCCATGAAACTGGTGCGTGATGAGCTGGGCGCCGACGCCGCGATTATCGGAAACCGTCGTATTGCCGGCGGTGTCGAGCTGACGGCTGCCCTGGATTACACCCCCCAGGCCTTGGCGCCGCGTGTGCCGAACATGGAGCTCGAAGACGAGTTGCGCAAGACCGCTTCGCGCATTGTCTCGGCCCAGGCTGAACTGAGCATGCGCGGCGACAGCGATGCCACCACCAATCGCCAGTTGTTCGCCGGCTTGCCGCTGACCGCTGCCGAGCCGCTGGTCGAGCCAACGTTCAAAGAACCGCCGCGTCCTGCTGCGCCTGCCCCGGCGCCTGCGGTTGACCAGCGGGTGTTTGATTCGATGCGCTTTGAACTCAACGGCCTGCGTGAACTGCTGGAAGTGCAGTTGGGCTCGCTGGCGTGGAACCAGCTGCAAGGCAGCAAGCCGCAACAAGCCAACCTGTGGCGTCGCCTGCAACGCATCGGCCTGTCCGGCCCGTTGTCCCGTGACCTGCTGGCGCTGACCACCGAAATCGAGGAGCCTCGCCAGGCCTGGCGCATGTTGCTGGCCCACCTGGCGCGGATGATCGTCACCCCGGAAATCGAACCCCTGGAAGAGGGCGGCGTGATTGCCATGGTCGGTCCTGCCGGCATGGGCAAGACCACCACCCTGGCCAAGCTCGCGGCCCGTTATGTACTCAAATACGGCGCACAGAACATCGCGCTGGTGAGCATGGACAGCTACCGTATTGGGGCACAGGAGCAACTCAAGACCCTGGGGCGCATTCTCAATGTGCCGGTGACCCACGTCGACCCGGGCCAGTCCCTGGCCAATGCCCTCGACCCGCTGCTGCGCAAGCGCGTGGTCTTGATCGATACCGCCGGCCTGCAAGCCAGCGACCCGGCATTGCGCATGCAGCTGGAAAGCCTGGCCGGGCGTGGCATCAAGTCGAAAAATTACCTGGTGCTTGCAACCACCAGCCAGAAACAGGTTCTTACCGCTGCGTATCACAGCTACAAGCGCTGCGGCCTGGCCGGTTGCATCCTCACCAAGCTCGATGAAACCGCGAGCCTGGGCGAGGTGCTGAGCCTGGCCATCAGTCATGAATTGCCGGTCGCCTACCTGACCGACGGGCCGCGGATCCCGGATGATCTGCATCTACCGCGCCGTCATCAGTTGGTCAGCCGTGCAGTCAGCGTGCAAATGCAAGAAGAGCCTAGCGAGGAAGCGATGGCCGATATGTTCGCCGACCTCTACCACAACCCGGCAAAACGGGTGGGTTGAGGCAGGATGAACACCGTGAAATGTATCTACATCGATGGTCTGCAAGCGATTCACGCGGCCAAGCCATGTAGCCTGCGTCTAAGCAAGACAAGGTAAAGAAATAAAATGGGCAGCATGCATCCCGTACAGGTGATCGCGGTGACCGGCGGCAAAGGTGGCGTCGGGAAAACTAACGTGTCAGTGAATTTGTCCCTGGCCCTGGCAGAGCTTGGCCGTCGTGTCATGCTGCTGGATGCTGACCTGGGCTTGGCGAACGTGGACGTTCTGCTGGGACTGACACCCAAACACACGCTTGCCGATGTGATCGAAGGTCGCTGTGAGCTGCGCGATGTGCTGCTGCAGGGGCCCGGTGGCATCCGTATCGTGCCGGCCGCTTCGGGCACCCAGAGCATGGTGCACCTGAGCCCGGCGCAGCATGCCGGCCTGATCCAGGCGTTCAGTGATATCGGCGACAACCTCGACGTGCTGGTGATCGACACCGCCGCCGGGATCGGCGAGTCCGTGGTCAGCTTCGTGCGCGCCGCGCAGGAAGTGTTGCTGGTGGTCTGCGATGAACCCACCTCGATCACCGACGCCTACGCCCTGATCAAACTGCTTAACCGTGACTATGGCATGAACCGCTTCCGCGTCCTGGCCAACATGGCCCAGAGCCCGCAGGAAGGGCGCAACCTGTTCGCCAAGTTGACCAAGGTCACGGATCGCTTCCTCGATGTCGCCTTACAATACGTCGGCGCAGTTCCCTACGACGAGTGTGTGCGCAAGGCTGTGCAAAAGCAGCGTGCAGTCTACGAAGCGTTCCCTCGTTCCAAATGCGCATTGGCGTTCAAGGCTATTGCCCAGAAGGTCGATACCTGGCCGTTGCCTGCCAACCCGCGTGGGCATCTGGAGTTTTTCGTCGAGCGATTGGTGCATCAGACGAGCGCAGGACCCGTGCTATGACAGCAACCGGCTACAACGCGTACAAGAAGTCTGCCCGTGACAGCCAGGGCGAGTTGATCGAGCGCTACGCGCCCTTGGTCAAGCGCATTGCCTATCACTTGCTGGCACGCCTGCCCGCCAGCGTCCAGGTCGAAGACCTGATCCAGGCGGGCATGATCGGCCTGCTCGAAGTGTCGACTAAGTACGACGCGAGCAAGGGTGCGAGTTTCGAGACGTATGCGGGTATCCGCATCCGTGGCGCGATGCTTGATGAAGTGCGTAAAGGCGACTGGGCGCCGCGTTCAGTGCATCGCAATACGCGCATGGTCAGTGACGCAATTCGCGCAATTGAAGCAAAAACCGGTCGCGACGCTAAAGATCACGAAGTTGCGGCCGAACTCCAATTGAGTCTCGACGATTACTACGGGATTTTGAACGATACCTTGGGCAGCCGCCTGTTCAGTTTCGACGACCTGTTGCAGGACGGCGAACACGAAGGGCTGCACGAGGACGGCGCGAGCGCTCATATGGAGCCATCGCGTGACCTGGAAGATGAGCGTTTCCAGGGGGCGTTGGCGGACGCGATTGCCAATTTGCCGGAGCGTGAGCGGCTGGTGTTGGCGCTGTACTACGACGAAGAGCTGAACCTCAAGGAAATCGGTGAGGTCCTGGGGGTCAGCGAGTCGCGGGTCAGCCAGTTGCACAGCCAGTGCGCAGCCCGCTTGCGGGGGCGTTTGGGAGAGTGGCGAGCGCGCTGACAGGCAGTGTGGGGACACTGCAGACGAGACCGCGAGGGCAACCAGCCTTTGCGGGTTCGACCCGTGGTGCCCCGGCAGTCCTTTTTGTGTAATGCCTGTTGATTGAAATGGCGCGTCCAGGTGCTGGGCGCGTTTAAGACTGCTTGGAGGTCGAATTGGACAAGAACATGAAAATCCTCATCGTTGATGACTTCTCAACGATGCGGCGGATCATAAAAAACCTGTTGCGTGACCTTGGGTTCACTAACACGGTCGAGGCGGATGACGGCATTACGGCGATTCCGATCCTCAACAGCGGGAGCATCGACTTTCTGGTAACGGACTGGAACATGCCGGGCATGACCGGTATCGACTTGCTGCGCCACGTGCGCGCCGACGAAAAACTGCGCAGCCTGCCTGTGCTGATGGTGACCGCCGAAGCCAAGCGTGAGCAGATCATCGAAGCCGCCCAAGCTGGGGTAAACGGTTACGTGGTCAAGCCATTCACTGCTTTGGCCTTGAAAGAGAAGATCGAGAAAATCTTCGAACGCATCCACGGCTAATGCCATCGCGGGGGAGCTATGGAGCATAAAGAAACGTCACAGGGAGACTTCGAGTCGACCCTGAAAAAGCATGCTCACCAGTTGGTCGACAGCCTTGAAAAAGGCCAGTTCGGCGACGCGGTGCAGTTAATCCATGAGCTCAACCAGACCCGTGACCGCGGCCTGTACCAGGAAGTGGGCAAGCTCACACGCGAGCTGCACAGTGCGATCGTCAATTTCCAGATTGACCCGCACATGCCCCAGGCCGAGGAAATCTCGCAGATCACCGATGCCACCGAACGCCTGTCCTATGTGGTCAGGCTGACTGAGGCGGCGGCCAACCGCACCATGGACCTGGTGGAAAACGCCACGCCCCTGGTCAACGGCATGGCCAACGAAGCCCAGGCCCTGAGCAACGACTGGGGCCGTTTCATGCGCCGCGAAGTGGGCGCTGAAGAGTTTCGTGAATTGGCGCGTCGGGTCGAAGGGTTCTTGTCACGCAGCGAGCAGGAAAACCGCACGGTTTCCAGCAACCTCAACGACATTCTGCTCGCCCAGGATTACCAGGACCTCACCGGTCAGGTGATCAAGCGTGTGACCCAGTTGGTCACCGAAGTGGAAAGCAACTTGCTCAAATTAGTGCTTATGGCAGGCCAAGTTGACCGTTTTGCCGGTATTGAACATGACCGCGAAGCGATCCTCTCGGAAAAAGATCCAAAAAAACATCTCGCCAAGGGTGAAGGTCCGCAGATTCATGCCGATAAACGTGAAGACGTTGTATCGGGTCAAGATGATGTCGATGACCTGTTATCCAGTTTAGGCTTCTAAGGAGCACCCACATGAGCTTCGGCGCCGATGAAGAAATCCTTCAGGATTTCCTTGTAGAGGCCGGCGAAATTTTAGAGCAGTTGTCCGAGCAACTGGTCGAGCTGGAAAGCCGACCGGATGATGCGAACCTGCTCAATGCAATTTTTCGCGGTTTTCACACTGTAAAAGGGGGCGCCGGCTTCCTCCAGCTCCATGAGCTGGTGGAGTGCTGCCACATCGCCGAGAACGTGTTCGACATCCTGCGCAAGGGTGAGCGTCACGTTGATTCGGAATTGATGGACGTGATTCTCGAAGCACTGGATGCGGTCAACGGCATGTTCAGCGAGGTGCGCGACCGTGCACCGATTACCGCTGCCACCCCGGAGCTGCTGGCCGCCCTGGCGCGCCTGGCGGAACCGGCGGACACCTCGGCTGCGCCTGTGGTTGAGGCGGCGCCCGAGCCTGTGGCCGAAGCCGAACCGGATGTGACCGACAGCGAGTTCGAACAGCTGCTCAACTCCCTCAGTGCCGTGAAGGCCGAGGCAGAAGCGCCAAAGGCGCCTGTGGCTGCGCCAACCAGCGAAGACATTACCGACGCTGAGTTCGAATCCCTGCTCGACCAGTTGCACGGCAAAGGCCAGTTCGCGGCCGACGCCGTGGCGCCTGCCGCCGCGCCCGAGGCGCCTGCCGCCGCGCCCGAGGCGCCTGCTGCTAAAGCCAGCACCGACATTACCGACGACGAATTCGAAGCGTTGCTCGACCAACTGCACGGCAAGGGCACCTTCGTGGCCGACGCTTTGCCGGAAGTCGCCGCCACGGCCGCACCGCCAGCCGCTGCGAGTGCAGCACCGGCTGGCGACGGCCTGATCTCCGATCATGAGTTCGAATCGCTGCTGGACGAATTGCACGGCAAGGGCAAGTTCAGCGAAGTGGCCCCGGCCGCTGCTGCTGTTGCCACGGCTGCACCGGTTGCTGCCAAGGCAGCTGCCCCGGCTCCGGCCGCCAAGCCTGCGCCTGCAGCGGCGCCTGCTCCGGCACGTGCCGCCGCCGCACCGGTGGCCGAGAAGCCCGCCAGTGAAGCCGAAACCACCGTACGGGTGGATACCGCACGGCTGGACGACATCATGAACATGGTCGGCGAACTGGTACTGGTGCGTAACCGCCTGGTGCGCCTGGGCCTGAGCAGCGGCGATGAAGCCATGCAAAAGGCCGTGTCGAACCTCGACGTGGTCACCGCCGACCTGCAAACCGCGGTGATGAAAACCCGGATGCAGCCGATCAAGAAAGTCTTCGGCCGCTTCCCACGCCTGGTTCGCGACTTGGCGCGTCAGCTCAAGAAAGAAATCAACCTGGAACTGGTGGGTGAAGAAACCGACCTCGACAAGAACCTTGTCGAGGCCTTGGCCGACCCGCTGGTCCACTTGGTGCGCAACGCTGTCGACCACGGCGTGGAAACCCCGGAAGAACGCGAAGCCTCGGGCAAGTCCCGTAACGGCAAAGTGATCCTGGCGGCGGAGCAAGAAGGCGACCATATCCTGCTGTCGATCACTGACGACGGCAAAGGCATGGACCCGGCCATATTGCGCAATATCGCGGTCAAGCGTGGCGTGATGGACAAGGATGCCGCCGACCGCCTGACCGACACCGAGTGCTACAACCTGATCTTCGCTCCGGGCTTCTCGACCAAGACCGAGATTTCCGACGTGTCCGGCCGTGGCGTTGGCATGGACGTGGTGAAGACCAAGATCAGCCAGCTCAACGGCTCGATCAACATCTACTCGACCAAGGGCCAGGGCTCGAAGATCGTGATCAAGGTGCCGTTGACCTTGGCGATCATGCCGACCCTGATGGTGATGCTGGGCAACCAGGCGTTCGCCTTCCCGCTGGTCAACGTCAACGAGATCTTCCACCTCGACCTGTCGCGCACCAATGTGGTGGACGGCCAGGAAGTGGTGATCGTGCGCGACAAAGCGTTGCCCCTGTTCTACCTCAAGCGCTGGCTGGTGGCATCGGCCAAGCATGAAGAGCAGCGTGAAGGCCATGTGGTGATTCTCTCCGTGGGCACCCAGCGCATCGGCTTTGTGGTCGATCAACTGGTGGGCCAGGAAGAAGTGGTCATCAAGCCTTTGGGCAAAATGCTGCAGGGAACCCCGGGCATGTCGGGTGCGACCATCACCGGTGACGGTCGGATCGCGCTGATTCTCGATGTTCCGAGCATGCTCAAGCGTTACGCCGCTCGGCGTATTTGATTCTGGTGGGGCAGGGCGGTATTGCCCGCCCCGCCTAACGGAGTGTTTATGGCAGTCAAGGTCCTGGTGGTGGACGATTCGGGTTTCTTCCGCCGCCGCGTCTCGGAAATTCTTTCCGCCGATCCAAGCATCCAGGTGGTCGGCACGGCCACCAACGGCAAAGAGGCGATTGATCAAGCCATTGCGTTGAAACCGGACGTGATTACCATGGACTACGAGATGCCGATGATGGATGGCATCACCGCAGTCCGGCACATCATGCAACGCTGCCCGACCCCGGTATTGATGTTCTCCTCGCTGACGCACGAAGGCGCCCGGGTCACCCTGGATGCGCTGGACGCTGGCGCGGTGGACTTCCTGCCGAAGAATTTCGAAGACATCTCGCGCAACCCCGAGAAGGTCAAGCAACTGCTGTGCGAGAAAGTGCACAGCATTTCGCGCAGCAACCGTCGTAGCTTGTTCAGCGCGCCCGCGCCGACACCTGCACCGGTTGCGGCACCGGCTGCGCCGACGTCATCGTTTGCTCGCCCTGCGCCTGCGCCGGTTGCACGGCCTGCCGTGGCGCCGGTTCGCGCCGCTGCGCCTGCGGCTGCCCACTCGCCTGCGCCAAAACGCAAAGCCTACAAGCTGGTGGCTATCGGCACGTCCACCGGTGGCCCGGTGGCCCTGCAACGCGTATTGACCCAACTGCCGGCCAGCTTCCCGGCGCCGATCGTGTTGATCCAGCACATGCCCGCTGCGTTCACCAAAGCGTTCGCCGAGCGCCTGGACAAGCTGTGCCGCATCAGCGTCAAGGAAGCCGAGGATGGCGACATCCTGCGTCCTGGCCTGGCGTTGCTGGCGCCGGGTGGCAAGCAAATGATGGTGGACGGCCGTGGCGCGATCAAAATCCTGCCGGGTGACGAGCGCCTGAACTACAAGCCGTGCGTGGATATCACCTTCGGCTCGGCGGCCAAGTCCTACGGCGACAAAGTTCTGGCGGTGGTGCTCACCGGCATGGGCGCCGACGGCCGTGAGGGCGCGCGCCTGCTCAAGCAGGGCGGCAGCGCCATCTGGGCCCAGGATGAAGCCAGCTGCGTGATCTATGGCATGCCCATGGCCATCGTCAAGGCCGACCTGGCCGACGCCGTCTACAGCCTGGACGACATCGGCAAGCATCTGGTGGAGGCCTGCCTCTGATGGATGTCTTGAGCCTGATCGGTATCATCATGGCGTTTGTCGCGATCATTGGCGGCAACTACCTCGAAGGCGGTCACCTTGGCGCCCTGGCCAACGGCCCGGCCGCGTTGATCGTGATTGGCGGCACTGTGGGCGCGGCGTTGTTGCAGTCGCCCATGAGCTCGTTCAAGCGCGCCATGCAGATCCTTATCTGGATCATTTTCCCGCCGCGTGTCGACTTGCCTGGCGGCATCGACCGCGTGGTCAACTGGAGCCTCACCGCGCGCAAGGAAGGCCTGCTGGGCCTGGAAGGCGTGGCCGATGCGGAACCCGACAGCTACGCACGCAAAGGCCTGCAATTGCTGGTCGATGGTGCCGAACCGGAAGCGATCCGCAGCATCCTTGAAGTGGATTTCTACACCCAGGAAAGCCGCGACATCAACGCCGCCAAAGTCTACGAAAGCATGGGCGGCTACGCGCCGACCATCGGCATCATCGGTGCGGTGATGGGCCTGATCCACGTCATGGGCAACCTGGCCGACCCTTCGCAACTGGGCAGCGGTATTGCCGTGGCGTTTGTCGCCACTATCTATGGCGTGGCCAGTGCCAACCTGGTGTTGTTGCCGGTGGCGAGCAAACTCAAGTCGATTGCCATGCGCCAGTCGCGTTACCGCGAGATGTTGCTCGAAGGCATCTTGTCGATTGCCGAGGGCGAGAACCCGCGCTCCATCGAATTGAAGCTCCAGGGCTTCATGGATTGATGGGAGGTATTCATTGTGAGCCGTCGCCGTCGCGAGCCTGAAGAACACGTCAACCACGAGCGGTGGTTGGTGTCCTACGCGGACTTCATCACCTTGCTGTTCGCGTTTTTCGTGGTGATGTACTCCATCTCGTCGATCAATGAAGGCAAGTACAAGGTCATTTCCCAGGCGCTGATCGGTGTGTTCAACGACGCCGACCGCTCGCTCAAGCCGATTCCCATCGGTGAAGAGCGGCCCAAGACCGTGACCCCGGCTAAGCCGCTGGTCAACGACAGCGATGAAACCGCTGCCGGCGTGGGCGGCACCAGCGATCCGCTGAAAAGCATCGCCGATGACATCAGCGCGGCGTTTGGCGACCTGATCAGCTCCAACCAGATGACCGTGCGCGGCAATGAGTTGTGGGTGGAGATCGAGCTTAACTCCAGCCTGTTGTTTGCCAGCGCCGATGCGATGCCCAGCGACCAGGCGTTCACTATTATCGACAAGGTGGCGGCGATTCTGCGGCCGTTCGAGAACCCGATCCACGTCGAAGGCTTTACCGACAATTTTCCGATCAGCACTGCGCAGTACCCGACCAACTGGGAACTGTCGTCAGCGCGTGCCGCGAGCATCGTACGCATGCTGGCGATGCAGGGCGTGAACCCTGGGCGCCTCGCGTCGGTGGGGTATGGCGAGTTCCAGCCGGTGGCCAATAACGCCACGGTAGAGGGCCGCGCGAAGAACCGCCGGGTGGTGTTGGTGGTGTCGCGCAACCTGGATGTGCGCCGCAGCCTGACCGGCACCGGCACCGCCAATGCAACACCGGATGCGGCCCTGAAGCGGGCTGGCACACAAACTGCACCGCCCCCTGTAAAACCGCCGGTTCGTCAGAGCGCCGTCAATTCTCCGTCGCCGGCTCAATAACCTTATGCAATGTCTCGGTCGCGCCTGTGCCTGCCGGGAGGAACCAACCGAATGAGAGTCTGGGCAGTTGCCAATCAAAAAGGTGGGGTCGGTAAGACCACCACGTCCATCGCCTTAGCCGGCTTGCTGGCCGAGGCGGGCAAGCGCGTGGTCGTGGTGGACCTGGACCCGCACGGCTCCATGACCAGCTATTTCGGCTACGACCCGGACGCGCTGGAGCACAGCAACTACGACCTGTTCCTGCACAAGGGCAGCGTGCCGGCTGATCTGCCGGGGCAACTGCTGCTGCCTACCAGCAACGAAAGCATTTCCCTGCTGCCGTCCAGCACCGCCCTGGCCACCCTTGAGCGCCAGTCGCCGGGGCAGAGCGGGTTGGGCCTGGTGATCGCCAAGACCCTGGCGCAACTGTGGCAGGACTTCGACTACGCAATCATCGACAGCCCGCCGTTGCTGGGCGTGCTGATGGTCAACGCCTTGGCGGCCAGCCAACAGCTGGTGATTCCGGTGCAGACCGAGCACTTGGCCGTCAAAGGCCTGGAGCGCATGGTCAGCACCCTGGCGATGATCAACCGTTCGCGCAAACAGGCGCTGCCGTTCAGCATCGTGCCGACCCTGTTCGACCGCCGCACCCAGGCGTCCCTCGGCACCCTGCGCGTGTTGCGCGATGCCTACCCGGACACCATCTGGAACGGCTACATCCCGGTGGACACGCGCCTGCGTGACGCCAGCCGCGCAGGTCTCGCACCGTCGCAGTTCGACGGCAAGAGCCGTGGCGTACTCGCCTACCGCGCGTTGCTCAAGCACCTGTTGTCGCAACAGCTTGTGGCGCAGGTGGCGTGATGAACCGTCCTGTCGAACTCAAGACCCGGCCGCAACTGGCGCTGGAATCCTACCTGGATGCCCTGCTGCAGGATGCGACCGCCGAAGAATTGCCGGAACCGATCCTGGTGCTGGAACCGGCTGTCGAACCCGAAGCCGCGCTGGATGAATTCCAGTTGGCCGTGCGGGAAGAACAAGCCCGTGATGCGCAGGTCGTGGTGCCGATTACACCGGTCGTGGTAGCGCCTGTGGTGGTTGCCCCTGCTCCTGTCGTGGTCGAGCCCGTGGTGGAAGTGCATCTGCCGCCGAGCATCACGCCGCCGCCGGTGACCGGTGATGGTCGACCGAGCTGGGCTGCCGAGCCGTTCGAATGCCTGCTGTTCGACGTCGCCGGCTTGACCCTGGCAGTGCCGCTGGTGTGCCTGGGCTCGATCTATTCCCTGGAAGGCCAGGAGTTGACGCCGCTGTTCGGGCAACCGGAGTGGTTCCTCGGCATCCTGCCCAGCCAGGCCGGCAACCTCAAAGTCCTGGATACCGCGCGCTGGGTCATGCCCGACCGCTACCGCGATGATTTCCGCCAGGGCCTGCAATACGTGATCTCGGTGCAGGGCTACGAGTGGGGGCTGGCGGTGCATCAAGTCAGCCGCTCGTTGCGCCTGGACCCGAACGAAATCAAATGGCGCAGCCACCGCGGCCAACGGCCTTGGCTGGCGGGCACCGTGATCGAACACATGTGCGCGTTACTCGACGTCGCCGAATTGGCTGAGTTGATCGCCAGCGGTGCCGTCAAGTCGATGCCACTGCACAAACACAGTTGATTGAACAATAAGGGCCGCATGCGAATGCGGTCAGTGAAGCACACACGCCGTGTCATGCGGCATTTGAAGGGGTCAGGGGTATGAACAAGTCAGCGTCCGCACAAGGTTTGGATGATCCGATCCTGCAATGGGTGACCTTCAAACTGGACAACGAGTCCTACGGCATTAACGTGATGCGCGTGCAGGAAGTGCTGCGCTACACCGAGATCGCCCCGGTGCCGGGTGCGCCGAGCTACGTGCTGGGCATCATCAACCTGCGCGGCAACGTGGTGACGGTGATCGACACCCGCCAGCGTTTCGGCCTGGTGCCGACTGAAGTCAATGACAACACGCGTATCGTGATCATCGAGGCCGACAAGCAAGTGGTCGGGATCATGGTCGACAGCGTGGCCGAAGTGGTCTACCTGCGCCAATCGGAAGTGGAAACCGCGCCGAACGTGGGTAACGAAGAGTCCGCCAAGTTTATCCAGGGCGTGTGCAACAAGAACGGCGAGCTGCTGATTCTGGTTGAGCTGGACAAGATGATGAGCGAAGAAGAATGGTCGGAACTGGAGAGCATCTGATTGTTCCTTGAGGCCGCGGTGATTGTCCTGGCCCTGTTGTGGGCTGGGACTTTGGCATTTCTGTTGCGCTATGTGCGTCAGCAGCGTGAACTGTTGTTGCAGCAGGCTGAGCGTGATGCTCTGCGTGATCGGCGGGTGCTGGAGTTGGTCAAACGGGTTGATCACTTTCAGCAGAGTGCGGTGAAGGTCGGGGACGAGGTGCATGAATTGCGCGCGATTCTTGCGCCGTTGCCTGACAAACTCGCGCAGATTGAGCAGCGGGATCCTTCGAGTCTTTCGTTTGCCCAGGCTGCCAAGCTGGTGGGGATGGGGGCTACGGTGGATGAGCTTACTCAGTCGTGTGGGTTGACTCAGGCTGAGGCGCAACTGATGAGTAAGTTGCATAAGAGTTGATTGAGTACATATCCGTTATTTAGGTAACGGCCGCCTATGGTTCCGCTCTTACAGCGGGTCACTTTTGGCAAACGCCCCAAAAGTAACCAAAAGGTCTCTGCCCCAACACTCGGCACCTCGCCTAGGCTCGGTGTGCCCTCACTCCGGCTTTGGAGCGTGGGTCGCCGCGATGGGCCATCCTTGGCCCAGCGCGGCTAACCCGGCGTCCTGCCGGGTTACCCACGCTCCAAAGCCTGCGTTCGGCCAGCGTG
>NZ_JACARN010000088.1:0-11113 GCF_013386605.1 Pseudomonas sp. IPO3749
ACATTTCAATGTGTGAACCCATTCAAATGTGGGAGCTGGCTTGCCTGCGATGGCAATCTAAAGCCAGCCGCTCAGTCGCGGTAGAAGACCTGCACCAAGTGATACCCGAACTTGCTCTTGATCGGCCCGTGAACCACCTTCACCGGCTTCTTGAAGATCACCGCATCAATCGCCCCCACCATCTGCCCCGGCCGCACTTCACCCAAGTCGCCGCCACGCTTGCCGGACGGGCAGGTGGAGTACTTCTTGGCCAACACATCAAAGGCTTCGCCCTTGGCAATGCGCTGCTTGAGTTGTTCGGCTTCTTCGCTGGTTTTCACCAGGATGTGACGGGCTTGGGCTTTCATTGATCTCTACCAGGTGTGCGACGGCGCGCGATTATGCCTGAACTCATTCGTCGACGCTGATCATGCTACGGATTTTAGTGGCCAGCAGATCGATGGAGAACGGCTTGGCGACCATGTCCATGCCGTCCTCCAGGAATCCCTGGCGTTCGGCGGCTTTTTCGGCATAACCGGTCATGAACAAGACGCGCAAGCCAGGCCGGTGTTGGCGGGCAATCTCCGCCAATTGCCGGCCATTCATGCCCGGCAAGCCAACATCGGTGACCAACAAATCCACGCGCAGGTCAGACTCCAGCAGCGGCAGTGCCGCCCGCGCATCCGCCGCCTGGTGCGCGGTGTAACCCAGTTCGTCGAGCACATTGACCACCAGCATGCGCACCGCCGGGTCGTCCTCGACCACCACCACCGCTTCGCCGGCCAGAGCTACCGGCGCTTCACCGAGGCTGGCAGGTAAACTGCTTTCCAGCGCCGTGCCATACAGGCGCGGCAGGTACAGACGTACGCACGTACCCTGGCCCGGTTCGCTATGAATGGTCACATGACCACCGGACTGCTGGGCAAATCCGTAGATCATCGACAGCCCCAGGCCAGTGCCCTGGCCGATGGGTTTGGTGGTGAAGAACGGGTCGAACGCCTTGGCCAGGATTTTCGGCGCCATGCCAGTGCCGTTGTCGCACACGCCGAGCATCACGTAGTCGCCGGCCTTGACCGGTTCAAGGGTGGTGATGTCGGTGCCGTCCAGATAGCTGTTGGCGGTTTCGATCAGCAGTTCGCCGCCGTCGGGCATAGCGTCGCGGGCGTTGATCACCAGGTTGAGCAGGGCGTTTTCCAGTTGGCTGGCGTCGGTGTTCACCGGCCAGATGTCGTGGCCCAGTTGCACCTTGAGCCCGATGTGCGCGCCTTTTGTGCGACGGAACAAGTCTTCCAGGGAGGCGACCAATTGGTTGGGGTCCAGCGGGCGTCGGTCCAGCGACTGACGGCGCGAGAACGCCAGCAACCGATGGGTGAGAGCGGCCGCACGATGGGCGGAGGACACGGCGGCATCGGTAAAACGGCCGATCTCGTCACTGCGCCCGGCGGCGATGTAGCGCTGCATCAGGTCCAGGCTGCCGATGATACCGGTGAGCATATTGTTGAAGTCATGGGCAATGCCACCGGTGAGCTGGCCCACGGCTTCCATCTTCTGCGCATGGCGCAACGCGTCTTCGGCACGCTCACGCTCGTACATCTCGTTTTGCAGGCGCTGGTTGGCTTCGGCCAGGGCCTGGGTGCGCTGAGCCACGCGCTCTTCAAGGTTTTCGTTGAGGTGGCGCAGGGCTTCTTCGGTGAGTTTGCGTTCGGTCTCGTCGATCACGAAGATGTAGAAACCATTGACTGAGCCGTCATTGCTGAACCGCGGCAGGTACTTCATCAACGCATGGCGCGGGCGGCCATCGTGGTGCGGAGTGATGGTCATGAAGCTGCAGGCCTTGCCCTTGAGCGCGGCGGCGATCTTGTCTTCACGCCCGGCGTACACCTCCTCGCCGAGCACTTCGCGGATGGTCTTGCCGTACAGCTCCTGGGGCGTCATGCCGTACCATTCCAGGTACGCGCTGTTGTTCAGGCGAAAGCGCTGTTCATGGTCGACATAACCGATCAACACCGGCATGGCGTTGATGATCAGTTGCAATTCGGTCTGGCTCTGACGCAAGGCCTGCTCGGTGTTCTTGCGCTCGGTGAGGTCCAGCGCGGCCCCGAGGAAACGTGCCGGGCGGCCTTGATGATCCTTGTAGCAACGGCCACGGGCGAACACCCAGCGTACCTGGCCGTCGGCTTGCAGCAAGCGATACTCCTCGGCGTACTCGGTGCCAAAGGTGATGCAGTGCTTGATGCTGCGCGCCACCATGCCACGGTCTTCCGGGTGCACGCCGTGCAGGTAATCGCTGATCGGCAACGAACGCGCATCGCTGGGATCGACGCCGTGCAAGTAGGCGAAGTGCGCGTCGGCAATAAAGCGGTCTTCGCCGATATCCCAATCCCAGGTGCCTACCGCGTCGGTGGCGGCCAAGGCCAACTGCAAGCGTTGCTCGGTGTTGTGTTGGGCCTTGCGGCGTTCGTTGGTTTCGATGGCGGTGACCAGAATCCCGGCCACACGGGCGCTTTCATCGCGGATCGGGCTGTAGGTCAGGTCCAGCCAGATTTCCGTGTCGCGATTGTTGCGTTGCAGCACGAACCGTTGCTCGCTGAAGGTGCGCACCTGGCCGCTGAGCACGGCGTCGTAGATCGGCGCGGTAAAGCTTTCCAGCTCCGGCCAGGTCTGATGCGCCGGCTGGCCCATCGCTTCAGGGTGTTTGTTGCCGGCGAGTTGGGCGAAGCCGTCGTTGTAGAGCTGCGTGAGCTGGCTGCCCCACAGCAGGAGCATCGGCATCGGCGAGTGGACGACAATATCCACGGCGGTGCGCAGGCTTTGCGGCCAATCACTGGCCTCACCGAGCGGGCTTTGCGCCCAGTCCAGCCGCGCAATCAATGCAGCGGCTTCGCTACCGGTGGATGTTCCAATCATGAAAAAGCCCTGAGCGTAACGCTTTGAAAAATGACAACACCCATTATCCCGTGACTTGGGAATGGGTGACTACCCCCGAAAAATAGCATGCATTCGGGGTTTGTCTTCAAATGAGTACGTCAGCGCTGAAACCTTTCATCCGTTCGCCAGTTCAGGCCGGTCGCGAAACTGCTCCAGCGCCTGCGGATTGGCCAGGGCGTCGGTGTTCTTCACCGGCTCACCGTGCACCACATTGCGCACCGCCAATTCGACGATCTTGCCGCTGATGGTGCGGGGGATATCGGTGACAGCGAGGATCTTCGCCGGTACGTGGCGCGGTGTGGTGTTGGCGCGGATCACCTGGCGGATCTGCTGCTCCAGCGCGTCGTCCAGCTCGACACCCTCGTTGAGGCGTACGAACAGCACCACGCGCACGTCGTCCTGCCAGCGTTGGCCGATGGCCAGGCTTTCCTGGACCTGTGGGACTTTTTCCACCTGGCGGTAAATCTCGGCTGTGCCGATCCGCACGCCACCGGGGTTGAGTACAGCATCGGAGCGCCCGTGGATCAGCAGGCTGCCGTTGGGACGCTGTTCGGCGTAGTCCCCCTGAGCCCAGACACCGGGAAACTGGCTGAAATACGAAGCGCGCAGTTTCTTGCGCTCCGGATCGTTCCATAGCCCGATGGGCATGGCCGGGAAATGCCGGGTGCACACCAGCTCGCCTTTTTCGCCGACCAACGGCTGGCCCTGGTCGTCCCACACCTCAATCGCCATCGCCAGGCTCTTGCACTGCATTTCGCCGCGACGCACCGGCAGCACCGGATTGCCGATCACAAAGCAGGAGACGATATCGGTGCCGCCAGACATGGAGGAAAGGCACAACTCGCCCTTGATCTCGCGGTACACGTAGTCGTAGCTCTGCGGCGACAGCGGCGAACCGGTCGAAATCAAGCCTTTGAGACTGCTCAGGTCGTGGCTGAGGCGCGGTTGCAAGCCGGCCTTTTCCAAGGTGGCGAGAAACTTGGGGCTGGTGCCGAACACGCTGATTTTCTCTGCGTCGATCAGATCGATCAAGCGCTCGGGCCCCGGATGAAACGGCGAACCGTCATACAGCACCGCCGTAGCGCCGATCGCCAAGACCGACACCAGCCAGTTCCACATCATCCAGCCGCAGGTGGTGTAGTAGAACAGGCAATCCTCGCGGGACAGGTCGGCATGCAGGCCGTGTTCCTTGAGGTGGGTAAGCAGCACGCCGCCGGTGCCGTGGATGATGCACTTGGGCACGCCGGTGGTGCCACTGGAATAGAGAATGTACAGCGGATGATCGAACGGCACCGCGACGAATTCAGGCGCGCCGCCGGGCTGGTAGAAGTCCTGCCACAGCGCGACGCGGGCGTGGGTTTGATAGTCCTCGATCGTTGTCTGGGGCCGCGCGTACGGCACGACGATCAGCTGCTCCAGGGACGGCAGGCGTTCGAGGATTTCATTGAGCTTGGCGGTCTGGTCGATGGTTTTGCCGGCATAGCGATAACCGGCGCAGGTGATCAGCACCTTGGGCTCGATCTGGCCGAACCGGTCGATCACGCCCTGGGTGCCGAAGTCCGGCGAAGAACATGACCAGATCGCGCCCAGGCTGGTGGTGGCAAGCATGCCCACCAGGGTTTGCCAGGTGTTGGGCATGCAGGCCGCGACACGGTCACCCTGCACCACGCCGGCGGCCCGCAGGCTGTTTTGCAGGCCGGCGACATGTGCGGCCAGTTCGGCGTAGGTCAATTGCTCGCGCTGCCCGTCTTCGCTGAGGGCGACCACTGCGGGGTGATCGTCGCGGCGGCGCAACAGGTGTTCGGCGAAGTTCAGGGTCGCGCCGGGAAACCATTGGGCGCTGGGCATCTCGGCGTCTTCGATCAGTACCGCCGTGGGCGGGCTGCGAAATTGCACGTCGAAGTATTCCACGATCGCCCGCCAGAAATCCGCGCGCTGGTCGATGCTCCATTGGTGCAGCGCCGGGTAGTCGCGCAGCTGCACGCTGTAGCGCTGGTTGATGTAGCGCCGGAACTGGTCCATCCGCGTGTGGACGATGCGTTCCGGGGAGGGTTGCCAGAGGATCTCGGACATAGTGGGCCTCTTGTTATTGTGCCAGCCAGCCGCCGTCGATATTCCACGCGGCGCCGCGCACCTGGCTGCCGGCTTCGCTGCACAAGAACAGCACCAGCTCGCCCAGTTGCGGCGGCGTGACAAACTCCAGGGACGGCTGCTTCTCCGCGAGCAGATCATGCTGCGCTTGTTGCGGGTCGACGCCGGCGGCAGCACGGTCATCAATCTGTTTTTGCACCAGCGGCGTCAGCACCCAGCCGGGGCAAATGGCGTTGCAGGTCACGTTGCTGGTGGCGGTTTCCAGGCCGACGACCTTGGTCAAGCCAATCACACCGTGTTTGGCTGCCACATAGGCGGCCTTGCCCACCGAACCGACCTGGCCATGCACCGAGGCGATATTGACAATACGCCCCCAGCCCTTGGCCTTCATGCCTGGCAAGCTCAAGCGTGTGCTGTGGAACACCGACGACAGGTTGATCGCAATGATCGAGTCCCAGCGCTCGGCGGGAAAGTCTTCCACCGCCGCCACATGCTGGATGCCGGCATTGTTCACCAGGATATCCACGCCGCCGAATTCACGCTCGGCGTAGGCGATCATGTCGGCGATTTGCGCCGGGTCGCTGACGTCCGCCGGGTGATGGCCGACCTTGCCGCCGAACGCCTGCACCTGGGCGATCACCGCGCTGGCGTCGCCGAAGCCGTTGAGGATCAGGTTGGCGCCGGCCTTGGCCAGGCTCAAGGCAATTCCTAAGCCGATGCCGCTGGTGGAGCCGGTGACCAGGGCGGTCTTGCCGTTCAATGTCGTCATGAAAACCTCACACAATGCCGGTGGCGTAGAAAGTACCGATCACCACGAACACCGCGAGGGTCTTGATGATCGTGATGCCGAAAATGTCCTTGTAGGCTTCGCGGTGCGTCAGGCCGGTGACCGCCAGCAGCGTGATCACCGCGCCGTTGTGGGGCAGGGTGTCCATGCCGCCGCTGGCCATGGCCGCGACGCGGTGCAGTACTTCAAGGGGGATATTGGCCGCATGGGCCGCCGAAATAAAGCTCTCGGACATGGCTGCCAGGGCGATGCTCATGCCACCCGACGCCGAGCCGGTGATGCCGGCCAACAGGGTCACGGTAATCGCTTCGTTGACCAGTGGGTTGGGGATGCCCTTGAGCCAGTCCGCCAACACCAGAAAACCCGGCAGCGAGGCGATCACGGCACCAAAGCCGTATTCGGACGCGGTGTTCATCGCCGCCAGCAACGCACCGCTGACCGCGCTTTTGCTGCCTTCGGCGAGTTTGCTCTTGATGGCCGACCAGCCAAACACCAACACCATGACGATGCCCACCAGCAACGCCGCTTGCACCGCCCAGATCGCGGTGAGCTTGGCGATTTCGGTGGTCACCGGCGTGGTCATGCCTGGCAGGGCAAGGCTGTGGGTCTTGCCGTACCACTGCGGGATCCAGTGGGTGAACAGCAGGTTCATCACGCCCACCAGAATCAGCGGCGACAGCGCGATCCAGGGGTTGGGCAGCGCCAGGTTGTCGGCCGTTTCCGGTTCGTTGCGCAGTTCGGTGCCGTAGCCTTCTCCGGCCCGTTGCGCCTTGTTGCGCTGGCGTGCCAGGTACAGCATGCCGGCGCAGAACACGAAGATCGTGCCGATCAGGCCCAGCCATGGCGCGGCCCACGCCGTAGTGTTGAAGAAGGTGCTGGGGATGATGTTCTGGATCTGCGGCGTGCCGGGCAGGGCGTCCATGGTGAACGAGAATGCGCCGAGGGCGATGGTCGCCGGGATCAGGCGTTTGGGGATATTGCTCTGGCGGAACATCTCCGCCGCGAACGGGTACACCGCAAACACCACAACAAACAGCGACACGCCACCATAGGTGAGCAGGGCGCAGACCAGCACGATCACCAGCATCGCCTGGCGCGTGCCGAGCAGACGGATCGCTGCGGCAACGATGGAGCGCGAAAAGCCCGACAGCTCGATCAGCTTGCCGAACACCGCGCCGAGCAGGAACACCGGGAAATACAGTTTGATAAAGCCGACCATCTTCTCCATGAACACCCCGGTAAAGGCAGGCGCGACGGCGGACGGGTCGGTAAGCAGCACTGCGCCGAGGGCGGCGATGGGGGCAAACAGGATAACGCTATAGCCACGGTAGGCAGCCAGCATCAGCAACGCGAGCGCTGCCAGGGCAATGATCACACTCATGGTGTGTCTCCATCGGATTGTTATTTTTGTGGGGTGTTGCTGTAGGAGGGGGCTATAGCGAGATGTGTGCCAACTATCTAAGTGTTTGAAATGTATGAATAAATTTCAGATATTGGATTGGCGCTATCAGATTTGTCCCTTATTTGAGACTTATGAAGATCAAATGTGGGAGCGGGCTTGCTCGCGAATGCGCTGTATCAACCAAGAATCAGGCGGCTGGCACACCGTATTCGCGAGCAAGCCCGCTCCCACATTGGAATGTCTTCGTATATGGAATTGTGTCTCTCTATTGAGACTGAGCAAGATCCAACGCCACCATCTTCTTGTACAACGTCGACCGCCCAAGCCCAAGCTGCTTGGCTGCCTCCACCACATTGCCCCCGCATGCCCTCAACGCTGCCGTGATGATCTGCCGATCAAACCGCTCCCGCGCTGCGTTGAAACTTTCCCCCTCAACCGTCGCGACGGCGCTGCTACGCGCCACCGGCGTAAAGGTACCAATCGCCGCCCGAATTTCCCTGGCATTCAGCACCAGGTCATCACTCAGCAGCGCCGCGCGTTCCAACACATTGCGCAGCTCACGGATGTTCCCCGGCCACGCATGCTGTGCCAGCAGCGCCAGGGCCTCACGGTCCAGTTCATGCTGGCTACGCAACTCCTCAAGAATCGCCTCGCTCAATGCCGGAATATCCTCCAGCCGCTCACGCAGCGGCGGCACCTGGATCGGCAGCACATTCAGCCGGTAATACAGGTCGGCGCGGAATTCACCGCGTTTGATCGCCGCTTCAAGATCCATGGAGGTCGCCGCGATCACCCGCACATCGCTGTGCAGCATCTCGTTGGAGCCCACCGGCTCGAACTCCTTCTCCTGCAATACCCGCAGCAATTTGCTTTGCAGCGGCAGCGGCATGTCGCCGATTTCATCGAGGAACAGCGTGCCACCCTGGGCAATCTGGAATTTGCCCGCACGGCCTTTACGGTCGGCGCCGGTAAACGCGCCTGGTGCGGTGCCGAAGAATTCGGCTTCGAGCAGGTCAGCGGGAATCGCTGCACTGTTGATGCTGACAAAGGCCTTGTGCGCACGGCTCGACGCGCCGTGAATCGCCTGGGCCAGCAATTCCTTGCCGGTGCCGGTCTCGCCCAGCAACAACACCGGCGACTCGGCGCTGGCACTGCGCCGCGCCCGGCGTTTGACTTCGAGGCTGGCGGCGCTGGTGCCGATAAAGTGCGCGAAGTTGTATTTGCTCTGGCGTGAACGCAGCAGCGAGCGTGTCGAGGCCAACTCCTGCTGCATGCTCAGGTAGCGCTCGATCAGCGGTGACAGGTTGCGCAGTTCATCAAACAATGCAAAGCCAATCGCGCCGATCACCGCGCCGGCATCGTTGTGGATCGGCAAACGCATCACCACCAGCGGGCCTTTGGGCGTGTCCTGGATGTCCAGCAGGATCGGCTGATCATTGCGCACCACCTGGCGCAACAGGCTGTTGGAAATCACCTGCTCGCAGGGCTGGCCGATGGCTTCGTCGGCGCTTTTCAGGCCAAAGCGCTTGGCGTAGCGCTCGTTCATCCACACGATGTTCGCGTCGCGGTCGACAATCACCGTGCCTTCGCTGGACTGCTCGATGATCTCGAACAGCGACTGAATGGCCAGGCCACGAACCTGTTGGTAATCCGTGAGGCTGGTGCTCATGAGGATAATCCGCAGGCGGCCGCCAGCAATTCCTGGGTGTAGGGATGCTGCGGCGCGTCAAACACCCGATGGCTCGCGCCAGCCTCAACGACCTTGCCGTCCTTGATCACGATCATGTCGTGGGCCATCGCGCGCACCACCGCCAGGTCATGGCTGATGAACAGATAAGTCAGGCCGTATTTCTCCTGCAGTTCACGCAGCAGCGCCACCACTTGTTTCTGCACGGTGCGGTCGAGGGCCGAGGTGGGTTCGTCGAGCAGCATCAGCGCCGGCTTGAGCACCAAGGCGCGGGCGATGGCAATGCGTTGGCGCTGGCCGCCGGAAAACTCATGGGGGTAACGGTGGCGGCTGGCAGGGTCGAGGCCCACATCCTTGAGCACCTGGATCACCTGCGCATCACGGTCGGCCAGGCTGCACGGCGCGTGCACCTCCAGGCCTTCGCTGATGATCTGCTCCACGGTCATGCGTGGGCTGAGGCTGCCGTAAGGGTCCTGGAACACCACCTGCATCTGCTTGCGCCATGGACGCATCTGTTGGTTATTCAGCGGGTCGAGGGCTTCACCCTGGAAGCGGATGCTGCCGGTAGAGTCCAGCAGCCGCAGGATCGCCTGGCCCAGGGTGGATTTGCCCGAGCCGGACTCACCGACAATCCCCAGGGTCTTGCCACGTTGCACGCTGAGGCTGATGCCGTCCACTGCACGCAGGTAGGTCTTGCGCCGGAACAACCCGCCGCCGAGGGGGAATTGCACGGTCAGGTCGTCAACCTGCAACACCGTCTCGCGCTCGTCACTGCACAGCGCATCACCGTCCGGCTCGGCATCCAGCAGCAAACGGCTGTAAGGATGTTGCGGCGCATTGAACAGGCTCCGGCAGTCGGCCTGCTCGACAATCTCACCCGCGCGCATCACGCACACGCGCTGGGCAATGCTGCGCACCAGGTTGAGGTCGTGGCTGATCAGCAGCAGCGACATGCCCAGGCGTTGTTGCAGGGACTTGAGCAGCAGCAGGATCTTGCGCTGCACGGTCACGTCCAACGCGGTGGTGGGTTCGTCGGCGATCAGCAGTTCCGGCTCGCAGGCCAGGGCCATGGCGATCATCACCCGCTGGCGTTGCCCGCCGGACAGTTGATGGGGATAGGCCTTGAGCCGTTCCTGGGGTTTCTGGATGCCCACCAGGTCGAGCAATTCCAGAATGCGCGCGTGGGCCGCCTTGCCACCCAGGCCTTTGTGCAGCAACAGGGTTTCGCCGATCTGTTTTTCGATACTGTGCAACGGGTTCAGGGAGGTCATCGGCTCCTGGAAGATCATCGCAATGCGGTTGCCGCGCAGCTTTTGCAGGGTCGCCGCCGATGCGCCGATCAGTTCCTGGCCGCGGTAGCGGATAGAGCCGGTGGTTTCGGTACCGGCTTCGGGCAGCAATTGCAGGATCGAATGGGCTGTTACCGACTTGCCCGAGCCCGACTCGCCCACCAGCGCCAGGCACTCGCCGGGGCGTACGTCCAGGCTCAGGTTGCGCACCACGGTCTGGCCGCTGAAGGCGACACTGAGGTCGCGGATTTCGATCAGGTTCATAGGCGGTCACTCATGAGCGTGGGTCGAAGGCATCACGCAATGCCTCGCCGATAAACACCAGCAGCGACAGGATCAGCGCCAGTGTGAAGAACGCCGTCAGGCCCAGCCAGGGCGCTTGCAGGTTCTGCTTGCCCTGGGCAATCAGCTCGCCCAGGGAGGCGCTGCCTGCCGGCATGCCGAAACCGAGGAAATCCAGGGCGCTCAGGGTAGAAATCGCGCCGGTCAGGATGAACGGCAGGTAGCTCAAGGTCGCGGTCATGGCATTGGGCAGGATATGCCGGCGAATGATCTTGCCATCACCCAAACCCAAGGCCCGTGCGGCCTTGACGTATTCCAGGTTGCGCCCGCGCAGGAACTCGGCGCGCACCACGTCCACCAGGGCCAGCCAGGAAAACAGCGCCATGATCCCCAGCAGCCACCAGAAATTGGGCTCGACAAAACCGGACAGGATGATCAGCAGGTACAGCACCGGCAGCCCGGACCACACTTCCAGCACGCGCTGGCCAATCAAATCCACCCAGCCGCCGTAATAGCCCTGCAACGCACCGGCGGCAATGCCGATGGCGGCGCTGATCGCGGTGAGCGCCAGGGCAAACAGGATCGACACCCGTGCGCCAAAGATCACCCGCGCCAACACATCCCGCGACTGATCATCGGTGCCCAGCCAGTTCACCGCCGAGGGCGGG